>DATNHQ010000044.1:0-4342 GCA_035604915.1 Solirubrobacteraceae bacterium | reverse complement strand
CATGGTCAGCGGCCTCTTTCGCATGACGATGTGGAACGAGTCGATCCCCGATCGGGTTCGCGGGCGCCTCGCCGGCATCGAGATGCTCAGCTACGGCTCCGGGCCGACGCTCGGCAACGTCGAGGCAGGCGCCGCGGCGTCGCTGCTCGGGCTGCGCGCCTCGATCGTCGCGGGCGGCGCGGTCTGCGTCCTCGGCACCGCCGTGATCGCGCTCGCGCTGCCGGCGTTGTGGCGCTACGACGCCGTAGCAGGGCGGCGGCTGCGGGAGCAGGCGCCCGCGTCCGCCTAGGCGATCGCCGGCAGGTAGGCGCGCCAGGCCGACGGGATCGTCGGGCTCGAGACGTGGATGAAGATCTCCGCGCGCGGCTGGCGCGGCGCGCGGTGGGGGTGCATGTTCGCCTGCGCCGGCGTGCGGTCGCCCTTGCGGCGATTGCACGGCGCGCACGAGGCGACGATGTTCTCCCAGCTCGAGGCCCCGCCCTTGGAGCGCGGGATCACGTGGTCGACCGTCAGGTTCGAGCGCGCGCCGCAGTACTGGCAGGTCCAACCGTCGCGCGCGAACACGGCGCGGCGCGTGATCTTGCGCCGGTGCGCATCGCGCGGAACCCTGACGTAGGTCGTCAGGCGGATCACGGTCGGGCGCGCGAGCTGGGAGCGCTCGGAGTGCAGCGTCGTCGCGCCGTGCTCCATCACCTCGGCGCGCGCCTTCAGCAGCAGCACGATCGCGCGGCGCACGGTGCACACATTGATCGGCTCGAACGTCGCGTTCAGAACGAGCACCCGGCCACCGTCAAGCCCGCGTCGCCGGTGCTCGTCGGGCGACGCGGACCTCGCTGGTGGGGGTATTACGGTGGTTGCCATCCCTGCAGGCGCGAGTGTAGCGAGCGCGCTAGGTGGAGCGTCCGTCTGCCGCCGGCGGCGCCGCGGCCGACCCGTCAGCCGGCGCGGTAGGAGCCGAGCACGCGCACCTCCTCGCAGCGCCCGCGCAGGCCCTCGATCGCGGCCGCTACCGCCGGCGCCTCGGCCGCGCCCTCGAAATCCGCGAAGAACATGTAGTGGCCGAGGCCGATCCGCCGCGGCCTCGACTCGATCCGAGTGAGGCTGATGCCGCGGTCGGCGAGCTCGGCCAGGCAGCCCACGAGCCAGCCCGCGGAGCCGTCGCCGGCGCCCCAGAAGACGATCGAGGTCTTCGCGTCGCCGCCGCCGGCGATCACCGCCCGCACGAGATCGCCCGCGGTGCCCGGCGCCAGCCACACGAAGCGCGTCTGGTTGCCGGCGTGGTCGTCGACGTCTTCGAGCAGGATCTCGCCGCCGTAGAGCGCGGCGGCAAGGCGGTTGCCGAGCGCGGCGTGGGGTGCCTGCGGGTCCGCGGTCACGCTGCGCACGGCCTCGGCGGTCGAGCTGGTGGGGATCACCTTCGCCCCGCGCAGGTTGGCGCGCAGGAACTGCGCGCACTGGGCGTTGGCCTGCGGGTGGGAGTAGACCGTCTCGATCGCGGACAGCTCAAGTGGCGCCGCCGCGATCAGGCAGTTGCGGATCTCCGCCACCGTTTCGCCGACGATCGCGACGTCCGGCGCGTCCGTCGCCAGCGTGTCGAGCGTTACGTCGACGGAGCCCTCGAGCGAGTTCTCGATCGGCACTAGCGCCGCGTCGACGATTCCGTCCTGCACGGCCATGACGGTGTCGTAGAGCGTCCCCAGCGCGGTCGGCTCGGCCGCCACGCCCGAGTCGAGCAGCGCCTGGTGGCTGTAGGTCCCCTCCGGTCCCAGGTAGCCGACGCGCATGCGCTAATGCTCCAGCGCGAGCCGCAGCGCCTCGTCCTCTTCGGGCGAGAGCGCGAGCTCGGCAGAGCCGGCGGTCACCAGCTTGGCGTAGAGGCGGGCGCTGTCGCGGTGGTGGATCGAGGTCAGCACGATCCCGGAGCGGTTCGAGTCGAGCAGCGCGATCGACAGCGACTGATGCCCCGACAGCTCGTTGTAGGCGTCGTAGCGCACGAGCCCGCGGTGGACCACGGCGCCCTCGAGCCGCTGCTCGGCGCTGTGCAGGCGGCCGTCGAGGCGCTGCGCGATCTCATCGACATAGTCGCGCAGCGTCTCGAACGCAGACTGCAGCTCCGCCCCCTGGGCGACGAGGTCGCGCGCGCCGTGCTCGCCGAGCACCTGGCGCTGAGCCCGCCGCAACCGCCGCAGCGCCAGCGCCAGCGCGGCGGCGCTCGCCAGCGCCACCAGGGCGACCGCTCCCGCGACGATCGCGATCAGCTCGCCTGTCGAAACCTGGGCCGCGATCACTGACCGGAACGCTAGCTGCTAGGCCCGCTAGTTCGTGAACTTGACGTCGAAGCTCTGGCTGTTGTTGCTGATGTCGTTCTCGCCGGGCAACGGGTCGACCCGCGCCGTCATCGCCAGGACCTGGTTGAGGTAGATGCTGAGGTTGGGGCACGTCGGCGTGAACAGGATCGAGGACGTGTAGCTCTTGCCGGGCTCGGTCGTGTGGATCTCGCCCGTGCGCCGCAGGCAGGAGGTGTCGAACCCGGCCTTGGAGAACTTGATCTCCGTCCCGACGTCGTGCTCGATGATCGTGCCGGAGTTCTCGACCCCGAGGACGAACGTGATCCCGGCGGTCGTGTAGGCGAGCTTGTTGACGCCGGTGCTCTGCAGCGGAGTTACGGAGCCGCTCGGAGTCAGGTAGCCCACGCTCGTCAGTTTGTGCCCGACGGAGGCGCCGGCCGGCAGCGGCGCGCCGCCGAGCGAGGTCGGCACATAGGTGAGGATCCGCTCGGCGACTGTCGCCGGGACCAGCCAGCCGATGTCGGGCAGGAAGGGGCTCGGCGGCGGCGCGCCGGCGAGGCCGGCATTTGCGAGCGCCTGGATGATCAGCGGCGCGACGCGGTCGGAGTAGAGCACGTCCGAGGTCAGCAGCTTCTGCATGTCGCCCGCGATCTGCTCGATTGCCGGGCCCTGCTCGCTGCTGACGCCGAGCGCCCGCTGCATCTGCGCCTCGATGTCGGCCAGCGCCTCATAGCGCAGCCCGAGCGCCTCGACGTACCAGCGCTGAGCGCCTGCCATCTGCGCCGGCACGCTCCAGCCCTCGGCCTCGTGGTAGTAGGTCTGCTCCTGGCTGACGATCTGCTGCAGGGCCGTCGCCACCTCGATCGCGCTGGCCGAGTTGAAGGAGCCGTCGATCTCGCGGAAGAACGGCTGGCGCACGTTGGTCAGCTCGTTGCCCGCCAGGCTCGTGACCTCGTCGTTGTAGGTCTTCAGACCCGCCAGCGCCTGATGGTTGAGGATCGCCTTGACGCCCAGCACGATCCCGATCAGCACGAGCAGCATGATCACCGCCGCCGCGCCTCGGCGCACCAGCAGGGTGCGGTCGTCGGCGCGCGATCGGCGCGTGCGACCAGCGGGCCGCCGCGGCTGCGGCCGGGGCGATCTCACGGCGCTCCTGGGGTCGTCACCCTCGTCGAAGAACGACAAAATGGGGTCCTTGCGGGACGTTTGCGGGAAGGTTGTTATCTCACGCGCCACGGCGGCGCGCCTGCTGCAAGTTTCACATCATCGCGGACACCACGCAGGAGCGGGGCCAGGCGCGGCGAACGCGCGCCTGTGACGACGCTTCCGCGCCCGCGGGCCGCCCCCGGGCGGGACGCCCCCACCTACCCGCTTTCGGACCTTGTGCTGGGTCGTTACAAGCTGCTCGAGCAGATCGGCTCGGGCGGCCACGGCACGGTCTGGGTCGCGCGCGACCAGGAGCAGCACATGCGCGTCGCGATCAAGCGCGTCCCGCTGCACGGCCACGATCCGAGGGAGCGCCAGCGTGCGCAGCGCGAGGGTCGGGCCGCCGCCCGCCTCGCCCATCCGGCGATCGTGGCGCTGCTCGCGACCGGGGAGGACGCGGTCGCCCACTACCTGATCTCGGAACTGATCGAGGGCAGCTCGCTCGCGGCCATCTACCGCAGCGGCGGTCTGCCCGATCACGCGCTGCTGGCGATCGGCTCAGCGCTCACCGACGGGCTCGAGCACGCGCATGAGCGCGGTGTCGTGCACCGCGACGTCAAACCGCAGAACGTGATCGTCCCGGCACGCGTGTCAGCCGGCGAGACGCCGGCGAAGCTGACCGATTTCGGCATCGCGCGGCTGGCCGGCGAGCACGCGCTGACCAACACCGGCGACATCATCGGCACCTTCGAGTACATGGCGCCGGAGCAGGCCGAGGGCCGCCCTGCCGGCCCGCAGGCCGATCTCTACGCGCTGGCATTGACGTTGTACGAGGGGCTCGCCGGCGCGAACCCGCTGCGCGGCGCGACGGTGGCCGCGACGGCGCAGCGGATCGGCAGCGAGATCCC
>DATNHQ010000043.1:0-10583 GCA_035604915.1 Solirubrobacteraceae bacterium | reverse complement strand
CTCTACGGCGAGCGGCTGCTCGACGGTGGCGCCGGCGGCCTGCTCGAGCTCGCCGAGGCGCTCGGCCTGGCCGCGACCGCGGGCGCCGGGCTGATCGGGATCCCCGACGCCGCCAACGGGCGCGGGCTGCGCGAGGCTGGCGCTGCGGCCGGCGTCGGTCCGGGCCTCGCGCAGGCGCCGGCCGGGCTCGACACCCCCGCCATCGCGGCGGCGCTCGCGAGCGGCGAGCTGACAGCGGTCTATCTGCTCGGCGTCGATCCGCTTCACGAGCTGCCCGACCGCGCCGCCTGGGAGCAGGCGCTCGAGCACGCGAGCACCGTGATCGCGCACGCGGCCTTCCTGACCGACGGCCTGCGCGAGCACGCGACGGTGATCTTCCCGGCCGAGGCCGCCGCCGAGAAGGAGGGCACCGTCACGCACCCGGACGGGCGCCTGCAGCGCCTGCGACCGGCGATCGCCCGCCAGGGCGCGGTCCGCAGCGAGTGGTGGATCCTCGCGGAGCTCGCGGCGCGGCTGGGCGGCGAGCGCGCCATCGCCAACGGCGCGATGGCGAGCGCGGCGCTGTTCGACGCCGTCGGGTTCTACGCCGGGCTGACGCTCGAGGAGCTCGCCGGGCGCGGCGTGCGCTGGCCGCCGCGCGAGCAGGCCGCGGCGCTGCCGGCGCCCTCGTCGCGGATCGAGACGCGGCCGCCGCGCCCGCTTTCGCGCGTGGACGCCCGTGCGCTGCGCGCCGGCTCCTACCGCTCGATCTGGGCATCCCGCGAGGTCGCGGCCTCACCGGCGCTCGCCTTCCTGCATCCAAGCCAACGCGTCGAGGTCTCCCCCGCCGCCGCGCACCGCCTCGGGCTGCGCGACGGCGTCGAGATGCTGGTGGCCGACGAGAGCGGCGCCGGCGTGCGTGCGCGCGTGGCGCTGCGCGACGCCGTGCCGGACGGCTCCGCGTTCCTCCAGCACGCGATCGCGGCCGACAGCGCCAACCTGCTGCGCGGCGAGACGGTCGAGATCGTGCCGATCCCCGAGCCGGTCGAGCCCCCGCCGCCGCCCGAGGAGGAGGCGTCGGTGGAGGAGGCGCTCGTATGACCCTCGCGCTCGACACCCTCTATGAGGCGTGGTGGATCCAGATCATCAAGGCGCTGCTGATCTTCAGCGTGGCGCTCGGGATCCTGCCGCTGGTGATCGTCTACGAGCGCAAGCTGCTCGGGCGCTTCCAGAACCGCTACGGGCCCAACCGCGTGGGCCCGTTCGGGCTGCTGCAGCCGCTGGCGGAGATCATCAAGTTCGCGACCAAGGAGGAGTCGCGCCCGGTCACCTCGGTCGGCCCGCTCTACTACCTCGCGCCGGTGATCTCGATCATCACGGCGGTGGCCGCGTTCGCGCTTGTGCCCTTCGGCGACGTGGCGAACATCTTCGGCTCGCGCGTCGGCCTCTACGGCGTCGACCCCTCGATCGGGCCGCTGTATGTGTTCGCCTTCGGCGCGATCGCCTTCTACGGGCTGATGCTCGGCGGCTGGGCGTCGGGCTCGAAGTACTCCTACCTGGGGGCGATGCGAGCGGCCGCCCAGCTGATCTCCTACGAGGTCTCGCAGGGCCTCGCGCTGATCGGCGTCGTGATCACCGCCGGCAGCCTCTCGCTGACGCAGATCGTCCACGCCCAGGGGGGCATGTGGTACTTCATTCCGCAGTTCGTCGGCTTCATCGTCTTCACCTGCGCGAGCTTTGCCGAGACCAACCGCTCGCCGTTCGACCTCGTCGAGGCCGACGCCGAACTGGTGGCCGGCTACTTCACCGAGTACGGCGGCACGCGCATGGTGGCCTTCCTGTTCGCCGAGTACCTGAACATGCTGGTCGTCTCCGGCATCGCCGTGACGCTCTTCCTCGGCGGCTGGCTGCTGCCGTTCGGGATCCACCCGCCGACCTGGGTCGATCCCTTCATCGTGCTCGCGAAGATGATGATCTTCGTCAGCTTCTTCATCTGGATCCGGGCGACGCTGCCGCGCCTTCGCTACGACCAGCTGATGAGCTTTGGCTGGAAGGTCCTGCTGCCGCTGGCGACGCTCAATGCGCTCGTCACGGCGATCGTCGTGGTGGCGGTGCACTCGTGAGCTGGTCGCCCGGTGACGACCAGATCGTCGTCCAGCGCGCGCCGGCGCCGGGCGCCGCCGGAGGCACCTACCGCGCCTTTGGCGAGACGCTGCGCGGGCTCAAGACGACGCTCGCCCGCGTCGCCGAGGGCGTGCGGACGATCCAGTACCCCGAGGAGAAGGTGCCGGTCTACCCGCGCTTTCGCGGACGCCACAAACTGCACCGCTTCGAGGACTCCCCCGATAACGGGGGGCATGCGGGCCTCGAGAAGTGCGTCGGCTGCTCGCTGTGCGCCGCCGCCTGCCCGGCCGACTGCATCCGCGTCGTCGCCGCCGAGAACACGCCCGAGCAGCGCGTCTCCGCCGGCGAGCGCTACGCGGCGGTCTATGAGATCAACATCAGCCGCTGCATCTTCTGCGGCTACTGCGAGGTCGCGTGCCCGTTCGACGCGATCACGATGGGCCACGACTTCGAGCTCTCCGACTACAGCCGGGCCGACCTCATCTTCACCAAGGAGATGCTCTTGGCCGAGCCGATCGAGGCGACGCCGCTGCGCGCGGAGGGCGAGTAGGGTGCCGGACGCTTCCGCCGAGCGCCAGGAGAGCTGATGTCGACCCTCGTCTTCTTCATCGCCGCGATCGGCGCGCTGACCGGAGCGATCGGCGTGATCGCGCTGAAGAACCCCTACTACAGCGTGCTCGCGCTGGTCGGCCACATGATCTCGCTGGCCGCGCTGTTCCTGCTGCTGCGCGCCGAGTTCCTCGCGGCCGCGCAGGTGATCATCTACGCCGGCGCCGTGATCGTGCTCTATGTCTTCGTCGTCTCCTACGTCGGCGAGTCGGCACCGACGGTCGGCCAGAACCCCGGGCGCATGGCGGCGCTCGGAGCATTCGCATGCGGCGCCGCGCTCGTCGTCGAGCTGTTCATCGCCGTGCTCGGCTCGGGCCTGCAGGCGATCAGCCACGACGGCGCCCCTTACGTCGCCGGCTTCGGCACGCCCGCGCAGATCGGCACGCTGCTCTTGACGCGCTTCCTGGCGCCGTTCGAGATCGCTTCCTACCTGCTGCTCGTCGCCGCAATCGGCGCGGTCACGCTCGCCCGGCGCCGCCGCGGCCTCGAGACCGGCATCGAGGGTCGGCCGCCAACGCTCGAGCTCGCCGACCTGCTGGGGCTGCGGCCGCAGGGGACGGGCACGATGCACGAGGCCGGCGGCGCGGTGGAAGTGGTCGAGCCGTGAGCATCGCCTGGTACCTCGCACTCAGCGCGCTGATCTTCGGGCTCGGCGCCGCCGGCGTACTCGTGCGCCGCAACCCGATCGTGATCCTGCTCTGCCTCGAGCTGATGCTCAACGCCGCCAACCTCGCGCTGATCGGCTTCTCGCGCATGTGGGGCAACGGCGACGGCCAGATCTTCGCGCTGATCGTCGTCGTCGTCGCCGCCTGCGAGGTCACGGTCGGCCTCGGCATCATCGTCGCCATGCACCGCCGCCGTCTGCCGGTCGACGTCGACGAGATGCGGGAGCTGTCGGGATGAGCGCAACCACCGCAGCGTGGCTCGTGCTCGCCGCGCCGCTCGCGGGCACGATCGTCACCGGCGCGCTGTTCCGCCGCCTGCCGGGGCGTAGCGCCGGCTGGCTCGGCACCGGCGCGGTCGCGGTCTCGTTCGTGTTCGCGCTGATCGCTCTGGCCAAGCTGCAGCAGTCGACGCCCGCGCACCGCGAGCTGACCTCGACGTTGTGGACGATCGCCGGCAGCGTCGGCGTCGACGCGCGCGCGACGATCCTCGTCGACCCGCTATCGGTGCTGATGATCTGCGTGGTCTCCGGTGTCTCGATGCTGATCCACCTCTACTCGATCAGCTACCTGCAGGGCGACCGCGGCTACGTGCGCTTCTTCGCCTACCTCAACTTCTTCGTCTTCTCGATGCTGCTGCTGGTGCTGGCGGGCAACTTCGTGCTGCTGATCGTCGGCTGGGCGTTCGTCGGCGCGGCCTCCTACATGCTGATCAGCTTCTGGTACCGGCGCACGACCGCTACCGCCGCCGGCATCAAGGCGTTCGTGATCAACGTGCTCGGCGACATCGGGCTGGTGCTCGGCAGCTTCTTCATCTTCCGCCACACGCAGACGTTCGACCTCGTCGCGAGCTTCCACAGGGCGCCGCACGTGTTCGCGCACGGCAGCGGCGATGTCACCGCCGGCTGCCTGCTGCTGCTCCTCGGCGCCTTCGCCAAGTCCGCCCAGATCCCGCTGCACACCTGGCTTGCCGACGCGATGGAGGGCCCGACGCCGGTCAGCGCCCTGATCCACGCCGCCACGATGGTCACCGCCGGCGTCTACCTGATCGCGCGCATGCACCCGCTCTTCCAGCTCGCGCCGGCGGCCGGCGACGTCGGCGCGATCATCGGCTGCCTGACGTTGCTGATCGCCGGCACGATCGGCCTCGCCGCGACCGACCTCAAGCGCGTGATCGCCTACTCGACGATGTCGCAGATCGGCTACATGATCATGGGCGTCTCGGTCGGGGCCTACACCGCCGGCCTCTTCCACCTGATGACGCACGCCTTCTTCAAGGCGCTGCTGTTCATGGCCGCGGGCTCGCTGATCTCGGCGATGGGCGGCACCCAGTCGCTGGACCGGATGTCGGGTTTCCGCCGCGCGCTCCCCTTCACCTTCGGCTGCTTCATCGTCGGCGGCCTCGCGCTGTCGGGCGTGCCGCCGTTCAGCGGCTATTTCTCGAAGGACTCGATCCTGCTGTTCGTCGCCGGGCGCGGCGGCTGGCACTGGGCGCTGTGGGGCGCCGGCTACGCGGGCGCCTTCCTGACCGCGCTCTACACCTTCCGCATGATCTTCCGCGCCTTCCTGGGCGAGCCCTGCCCGGAGGCGGCGGAGCTGATCGAGCACGGTCACCTCTTCCACCCGCAGGCGCCGACCAACCCCGCCAACGGCGAGATCGAGGACACCGACGTCGGCTTCCCCGGCCCCGACCACGTGGTCGCCGAGCGGGCGTGGCCGATGCGCGCCGCGATGGGCACGCTCGCGCTGCTTGCGATCGTCGGCGGCGTCGTCGCGATCCCGAAGTCGACGTTCTGGCTCGACCACTTCCTCGCCCCCGCCTTCGCCGACTCGACGCTGGTCGGCAACGCCTCCAACGCGATGCTCGCGATCGGCCTGATCCTCGGCGCGGTCGTCAGCGTCGGCGGGATCGCGACCGCCTACTACGTGTGGGTCGCGCGGCCTGGGCTCGCGGCGTCGATCCGCGCGCGCTTCGCCGGGCCGGCGGCGCTGTTCGAGAACAAGTGGTACTTCGATGAGCTGATCGACGCGCTGGTCGTGCGCCCCGGCGCCTGGTTCGGCCGCTTCGCGCAGAACAGCTTCGAGCGGGTCTTCGTCAACGGCGTGCTGATCGGCGGCAGCACCGGGCTCGTGCGCGCCGGCTCGGCACTGGTGCGCGCTACCCAGAGCGGGATCCTGCGCCTCTACGCCGGCCTGATGCTCGTGGGGATCGCCGGCGTCGCCCTCTACTTCCTCCTCCAGAGCTGAGCGCGTAGATGCTTTCGATCCTGGTCTGGCTGCCCGCAATCGCCGCTCTGATCGGCGCGATCGCGGGCGGGCGGCGCACGGCGGGCACCTGCGCGACGCTCGGGTCCCTTGGCGCGCTTGGCATTGCGATCGCCCTGATCGCCGGCTTCAACGGCAACGGCGGGCAGCTCACGCACGTCATCGACGTCGTCTGGATCCGCTCGCTGGGAATCCACTACAAGCTCGGCCTCGACGGGCTGAACCTGTTCCTGGTGGCGATGACCACGTTCGTCTTCTCGCTGTCGCTGCTGGCGGCGAACCTGCGCTCGCAGGCGCGTCCGGAGCTCTTCTTCCTGCTGTTGGGGATCGCGCAGTCGGCGGTGCTCGGGGCCTTCCTGGCCCAGGACCTGGCGCTGTTCGTCGGCTTCTTCGACCTGATGCTGATCCCCTTCTACCTGCTGACGGGCATCTACGGAGGCCCGGGGCGTGTGGCCGCCACGACCAAGCTCGTGATCTACACGCTCGTCGGCTCGCTGCTGATGCTGGCCGGAGCCGTGGCGCTGGCGGTGCTGACTGCGCAGGACTCAGGCCACGCGATCAACTTCACCTACACGGCGCTGCAGGCGACGCGCCTCGGCCGCGGCACGCAGGAGTGGATCTTCCTGCTGTTCGCGGCTGCCTTCCTCGTCAAGATGCCGGCCTTCCCGCTGCACGGCTGGATGCCCGACGGCTATCGCGAGATGCCGATCGAGGCGCTCTCGATCTTCAGCGGCGTGCTCTCCAAGGTCGGCGCCTACGGCTTCCTCGCGATCGTGCTGCCGATCATGCCGGACGCCGCCGTCCACTTCCAGACGCTGCTGCTGTTGATCGGGCTGGCATCGATTCTCTACGGCTCGGCGATGGCGTTCACGCAGACCAACGCCCGCCTGGTGATCGGCTATTCCTCCGTCGCCCAGCTCGGCTTCATCACGCTGGGGATCTTCGCGCTGGCCCCGCAGGGCGCCCAGGGCGCGGTCCTGCAGATGGTCAACCACGGCATCGTCGTCGCGCCGCTGTTCATGATCGTTGCGCTGCTGGCGGCGCGCGCCGGCGGCTCCGAGGACATCCGCGACATGGGCGGCATCGCGATGCGCGCGCCGCTGCTTGCGACGATCTTCCTGATCGTCACCTTCGCGACCCTGGCGATGCCCGGCTCGGGCAACTTCATCGGCGAGGTGCTGATCCTGCTCGGCCTCTTCCAGACGAAGATGGTCTTCTCGATCGTCGCCTTCACGGGCGTGCTGATGGCGAGCGTCTACATGCTGCGCGTGTTCATCCGCGCGATGCACAACCGCGCCGGGCCTGAGGTCGCCTCGCGTGAGCTGCGCTGGCGCGACGCGTTCGTGCTGGTGCCTTTCGTCGGCGCGATCCTGCTGTTCGCGCTGTACCCGCAGATCGAGCTCTCGCGCGCGCAGGACTCTGTCACCTCCTCGATCAGCGCCGCGGCGAGCGTTGCCGCGAGCACGCCGGTGGCCGATCGATGAGCGTCGTGCGCGGCCTCTCGACGCTGCTGGCGAGCATCCACCCGCCGGCGCCGCACATCGACTACGCCGCGATCGCGCCGTTCATCGTGCTGTTCGGCGGCGCCGTCGTCGTGCTCCTCGTCGGCCTGCTGCGCTCGCGCTTCGTGCGCTTCCAGCTCGTGCCGGCGCTCACCCTGCTGGTGCTCGCCGGCGTCCTCGCGGTGACGATCTGGCAGTGGAACGACCACCTCTCGGTGATCAAGGGCGCGCTTGCGATCGACGATCTGACGCTCGTGATGACGATGCTGTTCGTCGCGGCCGGCGCCGCCACCGTGATTCTGTCCTGGCGCGCGCGGGCGCCGCGGGAGTCAGCTCACGGCGAGTACCACGCGCTGCTGCTCTCCGCGATCGCCGGCATGTCTGTGCTCGTCGCCGCCCAGGACCTGATCACCCTGTTCATCGGCATCGAGCTGCTCTCGATTCCGCTCTACGTGCTCTGCGCGACCGAGATGCACCGCTCGGCGTCGCTTGAGTCGGGGCTCAAGTACCTGATCATCGGCTCGGTCGGCTCGGCGACCTTGCTGTACGGGCTCGCGCTGCTCTACGGCGCCACCGGCTCGACCAGCTTCTCCGCGATCGCGGCCTCGATCGCCGCCGGCCACAGCTCCGACGCGTTGCTTCTGACGGGCATCGCGCTGGTGGTGGTCGGCCTCGCCTTCAAGGCCTCTGTCGCGCCGTTTCACCAGTGGACGCCCGACGTCTACGAGGGCGCGCCGACGCCGATCACGGCGTTCATGGCGGTGGCCACGAAGGCCGCCGCGTTCGGCGTGCTGCTGCGCATGTTCGACGTCGCGCTGATCGGCGAGAACCTCAACTGGGCGCCCGCGCTGGCGACGCTGGCGACGATCACGATCATCGTCGGCAACGTCGGCGCGCTCGGCCAGTCCTCGCTCAAGCGCATGCTCGCCTACTCCTCGGTCGCGCAGGCCGGCTACATCATGGGCGGCATCGTCGTCTCGAGCCAGCTCGGCGCGGCCGCGACGATCTTCTACCTCTCCGTCTACCTGCTGATGAACATAGCCGCGTTCGCGGTGATCATCGCGCGCGAGCGCGAAACGCTGCACGGCGACGACATCGATGCGGTCGCGGGCCTCGGCAGCGAGCGCCCGCTGCTGGCGCTGCCGCTGACGATCGCGATGCTCTCGCTCGCCGGGATCCCGGCGACGGCGGGCTTCATCGGCAAGATCTACCTGATCCAGGCGCTCGTCGACGGCGGCTACACCTGGCTCGGTGTGATCATCGTCGTCGGCTCGATGATCTCGCTGGGCTACTACCTGCGGGTGGTCGCGGCGATCTGGATGCGCGACGCGCCCGGGGCGGTCGCGGCGATCGCCGGCGACGGCCGGCCGCTGATCGCCGGCGGCTCCGAGGAGGCGGCGAGCGAAGGCCGCCATCTCGAGGTGGTGCTCGTCGCGCTCGCCTTTGGAACGGCGACGATCTTCTTCGGGATCGTGCCGCAGCCGCTGTTTGAGCTGGCCCAGCACGCCGCGAGCTCGCTGACCGGGTTCCTGTAGAGGGGCTGCTCGCTTCTCGGCTTTGCCGAAAAGCTGCGCGCCTGCCCGGGGTCGTGGTTGGGTGGCGTGTCGTGGGCGGGCTTGGCGAGGGGTGATGGTGGCCAACGTCCGAGGCCGGCGCTACCTTCGTCGCCCCGTGCACGAGACCACGCCCAGCGTCCATCTGATCGCGCGGCCGTCGATCGACCTCGACGGCATGCGCGCCTATCTCGAGAGCGTCGGCGGCGCGGGCTGGCTCGACCGCCGCCTCGAGGAGGCGGGGGAGCCCAACGCCGGCGAGCTGCTCGTCGAGTTCGGCGGCCGCGCCTGCTACCGCAGCTGGGAGCCGGGTCTCAACGTCAACGTCACCCGCGTGCGCAGCGACCGCCGCGAGTACTTCGAGAACCTCCTGCGCAGCGCCCATGGCAGCGTGCTCGAGCACGCCAGCTACTCGTTCGCGCTGCGCAACGTCTCACGTGTTCTAACTCACGAACTCGTTCGCCACCGCGCCGGCTCGGCGTTCAGCCAGGAGAGCCTGCGCTACGTGCGCCTGACCGACATCGGCTTCCGCGTGCCGCCGGCGCTCGAGCCGCTGCGCGGCCAGGTGCTCGCGATCGTCGAGCAGCTCGAGGAGTTCCAACGCGACGCCGCGGCGGCGCTCGGCCTCGACGACGACGGCGTGCCCTTCCACGTCAAGAAGGAGGTCACCTCGGCGCTGCGCCGGCTCGCGCCGATCGGCCTCTCGACCGACATCATCTGGAGCGCCAACCTGAGGACGCTGCGCCACGTGATCGAGATGCGCACCGCCGAGGGGGCCGAGGAGGAGCTGCGCAGCGTCTTCGACGAGATCGCCCAGGTGATGACACGCGAGGCACCGCTGCTCTTCCAGGACTTCGAGCGCGACGGCGACGGCGGCTGGAAGCCGCGCTTCCACAAGGTCTGACGCGACCTCGGCTGGACACCGGCCACTTGCGGTCGATGCCCAGCCGCGCGGGCCGCGTGAACGCTCCGTCCGGTTTGGTGTGACTGAAGCCGCTACTCGGCGTGGCCGAACGCTTCGATCTCCTTCCTCTCCTCGTCTGTGAGATCGCGCGGGTTTTCGCCGTGGGCGAGCTTCTCGCTCTGCACGTGGTGGCGGATGTCCTCGACGATCTCGGGGTTGGCGAGCGTCGTCACGTCGCCGACCGGGGCGAAGTTGGAGATGCCCGCGATCACGCGGCGCATGATCTTGCCCGAGCGGGTCTTGGGCATGTCGGCGACGACCCAGACGTGCTTTGGTCGGGCGATCTTGCCGATCTCGCGGTCGATTGCCGCCGCCACCTTGCTGGCGACCTCCTCGTTGGACGCTGTCACTCCCGGCTTGAGCGCGACGTACATCTCGACCGCGCGGCCGCGGAGCTCGTCGATGACCGGAACGGCGGCGGCCTCGGCGATCTCGGGGACGGTGATCGCCGCGGACTCGAGCTCCTTGGTCCCCAGCCGGTGCCCGGCCACGTTGATCACATCATCGACTCGGCCGAGGATCCGGAAGTAGCCGTCAGCGGCCTGCACCGCGCCGTCGCCCGCGAGGTAGGGCCAGTCATGCCAGTCCTTGCTGTCCTTGTCCCGGCAGTACTTCGCGTAGTAGGTGTCCACGAATCGTTCGGGCTGCCCCCAGATCGTCTGGAAGATCCCCGGCCACGGGTTGCGGATGCAGATGTTGCCGGCCTTGCCGCTTCCCGCCTCCACGACCTCCTTGTTCTCGTCGTAGATCACCGGATAGACGCCGAGCACGCCCGGCCCGCAGCTGCCGGGCTTCATCGGCTCCAGCGCCGGCAGCGTGCTACCCAGGAAGCCGCCGTTCTCGGTCTGCCACCAGGTGTCGACGATCACGGCCTCGCCCTTGCCGACAACCTCGTGATACCAGCGCCAGACGTCCGGCTCGATCG
>DATNHQ010000042.1:0-21742 GCA_035604915.1 Solirubrobacteraceae bacterium | reverse complement strand
CCAGTCATACGGTCCGGCGCTCGCGGCACTCGACCAGCTCGACGTCGACGTGCTGACGTTCGAGTGCGCGAGCAACGGCGGCATGGACCTCGAGCTGATCGGCAGCGCGATCGGCAAGGACAAGAAGGTGGCAATCGGCGTCGTCGACCACCGCAATCTCCAGGTCGAGAGCCCCGAAGCGGTCGCGGCGCTGCTGCGGGCTGCGCTCGCGCACATCGAGCCCGAGCGCCTGGTCGTCTCGAGCGATTGCGGCTTCGGCCGCGAGGGGATGACGCGGCGGATCGCCTTCTACAAGATGGTCGCGATCGTGCGCGGCACCAACATCGTCCGCCGGGAGCTCGGGCTCCCGGAGGCGCTGTGCCGCGCCGCCGATCCCACCTACGCCTTCGGCCGCCGCGCTCAGGAGACCTGAAGCAGCATCCAGCCGTCGAACTGCGAGCGCTCGAAGCGCGTCGCGAAGCCGCTCTGCGCGCTGAGGCGCTCGATGTAGTCGGCCACCTCGGCGGCCCGCGGGTCCTCGGCGCGCAGTGGCTCGGTGCTGCCGTCGCCAAGCATGTGCGCCGGGATGAAGCCGGTCTCGATCGCGCCATCGGCGCCGAGCCAGAGCACGGCGATGCCGGTCTTGCGCGCGTCGACGCGGAACGGGAACAGCGGGAACTCCTCGGCCTCGGAGAACGACGAGCGCTCCCCGAAGCGCGCCTGACGGGCAGCGCGGTCGGCGGCGGTCACCTTGATCGAGTTGAAGTGGTGGATCAGCGCCCCGAGCCCGTAGAAGATCGGTTTGCCGCGGTGGATCTCGACGCCGCGCAGGGCATGGTGGTGGCAGCACATGACTGCGTCGGCGCCGTGTTCCACCGCGTCGCGCGCGAGCGTCAGCTCGTAGTCCTGGAGCACCTCCATCCAGCTCGAATAGCCCCAGTGCGGCGCGACGACGACGAAGTCGGCCTGGCGGCGAGCCGCGGCGATGCTCTCGCGGTAGCGCGCCAAATCCTCCGCGAAGGGCACGGTCTCGATCACGGGGTCTACGCCCGGCTCCCAGAAGTTGGGGTCAGGGTCGCCGTAGTAGGTGCGCACGCGCAGCGGCGCAAGGCCGGGGCGCCCTTCGCGAGCCTCGTAGCCGACCGGGTAGACGCTGCAGAAGCCCAGGAAGGCGACGCGGACGCCGGCTCGCTCGAGAATCGCCGGACGCGTCGCCGCGGCGATGTCGATGCCGGCGCCGGTGGTCGCGATCCCTTGCGATCCCAGCAGCTCGAGCGTGTCGGCGAGGCCTTCGTAGCCGCCGTCGATCATGTGGTTGTTGGCGCAGGTCATCACGTGAAAGGGGACCTCGCCGAGGAAGTCGCCATGCGCGCGCGGGGCGCCGTTGAAGTGCTTGTGGCTCGGCGCCCGGCTCGGGCGGTCGGAGTAGACGCCCTCGCAGTTGCCGAAGACGATGTCGGCCTGCGAGAGCAGCGGCGTCAGGGGCGCGAACGAAGCGCGCCCGTCGGGCACGTCCGGGAAGACGTCGCCGACGGAGAAGACCAGTACTCGCTCGTCGGCAGCCATTCCTCAGAACGCGAAGAACGGCGTCTCTTGGTCGCCCTGGAGGCGGATGTCGAAGCGCAGCACGCTGCCTTCGGGAACGGCGACGAGCAGCTCGCGATCCTCCGGCGGGACGAGCGCGAGCACCGGATCGACGGCGTTGGCCGCCGGCTCGTCCGGGAAGTAGACGCGCGTCAGCACCTGTTTGAGCAGCCCGCGCGCGAACACGGCGACGTTGAGGTACGGCGCCAGGACGCTGCCGTCGCCCGTTGGCGTGGGGGCCGGTTTGCGCACTACCACGCCGTAGCGCCCGCTCTCGTCGGTGCGGCCGCGCGCCCACTGGTCGCCTTCCCAGAACTCGATGTAGCCCTCGGGCCAGGCCAGCGGCACCTTGTCGCCGTCGAGGATCAGCCCCTCGATGCGCACCGCACCCGGGCTGTCCGGCGGCACGGCCTCGTGGCTGCCCTCGAACATCAGGGCGTAGCCGTAGAGCGGCCCCATCGTCTGCGATGGGCTCGGCACACCCGCGAGCGGGTCGGCGTCGGTCGAGCGGCTCAGCGGTCGTTCTCCATCGGCGTCGCGCGCGGGCCCCGCAGCACGATGTCCCAGTCGTAGGCGAGCGCGGAGTCGACGTCGCCGACCTCGGTGTCGGCCGAGTTGAAGCGCGCGAGTAGCCGCTCGATGCCGCGCTGATCCGGGATCGACTGGAGGATCGGGTCGCGATCCTGCAGCGGGTCGCCCTCGAAGTAGCACTGCGTGACGAGGCGGCTCGCGAGCAGCGGGCCGAACAGCGAGGTGTGGATGTGGGCGGGGCGGAACAGCGCACCGAGGTCGCCCGGGTAGGCCGCCGGCTTGATCGTGCGGAAGTGGTAGCGCCCGTCGGAATCGGTGATCGTGCGCCCGGCGCCCGTGAAGTTGGGGTCCAGCGACATGAAGCCGGGGTCGGCCGGGTCCACGTAGGCGCCGGAGGCGTTCGTCTGCCAGATCTCGAGCAGCGTGTTCGGCACGCCGCGCCCGTCGCTGTCGAGGACGCGGCCGCGCAGCACGATCGTCTGGCCGATCGGGCGCCCGGCGTGCTGCTTGGTGAGGTCGTTGTCGCCCGGGCGCACAGGCACGCGCCCCCAGACCGGACCGCGCGAGTGGTGAAACCAGCCGTGGGGGACTTCGATCAGGCGCTTCGAGGGTGCGCGTCGCACCGTCGCCTGATAGGCGGGATGCAGGTAGGGCGGGTTGAAGTCCTCGAATGCGGCGACGGTCACGTGAGCCTCGCTCGCGCGGCGTCGCTGCCGCGCACGCCGACATCGTATTTGCTGGCACGAGCAACGGCAACGGCGCGACGAGCGCGCGCAAACGTTTGGCGTCGCGCAATACTGCGCGCCGTGACGCTCGTGCTGCTGACGCCGATCGGCCTCGACGCCGGCTGCTGGGAGCGCGTGCCGCTCCCCGAGGGGCCCGTTGTCAAGCACACCTTCCCCGGATTCGGCGGCCGCCCTCGCGCGCTCGAGCAGCCGACGATGGCGAGCCTCGCTGACGAGGTCGCCTCGGCTTATGAGGCGCCGCTGGATGTCGTCGGCGTATCGCTCGGCGGGATGGTCGCCCAGCACCTGACGCTCCGCCACCCCGCTCGCGTGCGCTCGCTGATGGTCGTCTGCACCGGGGCCGCCGCCGACCCAGCGGTCATGCAGGGCCGCGCGGCGGCGGTCGAGCAGCACGGCATGGCGGGTGTGCTGGCGGAGACGCTGGAGCGCTGGTTCACCCCGAACGCGCTGGCTCAGCAGCCCGAGCACCCCGGCGTCGCCTACGCGCGGGTGACGCTGCTCGCGCTCGACCCGCTCTGCTTCGCTGACGGCTGGCGCGCGATCGCCGGCCACGACGCGGTCGCCCGGCTTGGGGAGATCGCGGTGCCGACGACGGCCCTCGCCGGCAGCGCCGACAGCGCCTCACCGGTCTCGCGCACGCGCGCGATCGCCGAGCGCGTTCCGGGCGCCCGCTTCGTCGAGCTCGACGGCCCCCACATGATGCAGCTCGAGCGCCCCGCGGAACTCGGCGCGGCGATCGCCGAGCACCTGCGCTGGGTCGAGGGCGGCTGAGCATGCCGCGGCTGCCGATGCTCGACGCGGCTCCGGCCGACCCCGTCACCGCTGAGGTGTTCGAGACCTTCGCACGGGAGGGCCGCGACCCGATCGCGCTCTACCGCGTGCTCGCGCACTCGCCGCTGATGCTGCGCGCCTACGCCGGCCTCGCCCGCGGCCTGCGCTATGACGCGCAGACCCCCCGCGCGCTGCGGGAGCTGATCATCCTGCGCACCGCGCAGCTGACCGCCTCCGACTACGAGTGGGCCCACCACCGCGCGATGGCGCAGGCCAACGGCGTCCCGGCCGAGCAGGTCGCCGCGCTCGCGGCGTGGCGTTCGAGCGACCTCTTCGACGAGCGCGAGCGCGCGGCGCTTCGCTGCGTCGAGGAGATCCACGACGTCTCGCTCTCCGACGAGGCGTTCGCCGCGCTCGAGCGAGCCTTCGGCGCGCAGGCCACGGTCGAGCTGGTGCTCCTGGTCGCCTTCTACGAGGCGGTCGCGCGAATCATCCAGGCCTTCGACCTCGAGGTCGAGGCCGACTACGAGCCTTACCTGGGCCAGCCGTGAGCCCAGGAACCTGCGGGCAGGAGAGCGAACGGTGAGATACCGGATCGGCGTGGACATCGGCGGCACCTTCACCGACTGCGTCGTGGCTGACGAGCAGGGTGGGCGGACCGTGGCGAAGGCGCTGACGACGCCGGGGTCGCTCCAGGACGGTGTGCTCGACGCTGTCGCCGTGAACGCGGAGCAGCTCGCGATGACGCGAAACGAACTGCTCGCCGCGACGGACCTGTTCGTGCACGGCACGACCCAGGCGACCAACGCGATGCTGACGCGCACCGGGGCGCGCACCGGGCTGATCACGACCCGCGGACATGAGGACGCGATCATCATCGGCAAGGTCTACGCCAAGGTCGCGGGCCTCTCGGAGCGAGACGTCGTCCACTCCTCGCGGCTGCGCAAGCCCGACCCGATCGTGCCGCGCCAGCTGATCCGCGGCGTCACGGAGCGCATCGACCGAGACGGCGACGTGATCGTCGCGCTGTCGGAGCAGGAGGTCATCGAGGCGATCGACGAGCTGCTCGCCCAGGGCGTCGAAGCGATCGCGGTGTCGCTGCTGTGGTCGTTCGTCAACGACGCGCACGAGCGGCGGATCAAGGAGCTGATGGCCGAGCGTGCGCCGGGCATCTTCACCGCCTATTCGCACGAGGTCGCGCCGGTGCTCGGCGAGTACGAGCGCACCGCGACCACGGCGATCACGGCCTATGTCGGCCCGAAGGTGGTCGGCTATCTCGAGCAGCTGGAGGCGCGGCTGCGCGAGGACGGCCTCGCTCACCCGCTGCTGGTGATGCAGGCCAGCGGCGGCCTCACCTCCGTGGTGGACGCCGCCGCACGGCCGATCGTCACGCTCGACTCCGGCCCGACCGGCGGGATTCTCGGCTGCCAACACCTCGGTCGCCTCTACGGCGAGAGCAACGTGATCTGCACCGACGTTGGCGGCACCTCGTTCGACGTCGGCCTGATCCTCGGGGGCGAGGTGCCGCTCGAGGTCGAGCCGGTCGTCGCCCAGTACAGCCTGCGGATGCCGAAGGTGCTGGTGCACTCGATCGGCTCGGGTGGCGGCTCGATCGCCTGGCTCGACGAGGGCGGGCTGCTGCGCGTGGGGCCGCAGAGCGCCGGGTCCCGGCCGGGCCCCGCCTGCTACGCCGTCGGTGGCGTCGAGGCGACCGTCACCGACGCCGACCTCGTGCTCGGCTACCTCGACCCCGACAACTTCCTCGGTGGGCGCATGCGGCTCGACCGCGACCTCGCGCTCGGCGCGCTCGCGAGGCTCGGGTCGGCGCTCGGCATGGAGGCCGAGGAGGTCGCGGTCGGGGTCTTCCGGATCATCAACTCGCAGATGGCGGACCTGATCCGCAAGTCGACGATCGAGCAGGGCCACGACCCGCGCGAGTGCGTGCTGGTCGCCTACGGCGGCGCCGGCCCGACGCACGCGGTCTTCTACGGCCACGACATCGGCGTGCGCGCGATCCTCGTGCTCGCCGACTCGACGGTCTTTTCGGCCGAGGGCATGCTCACCTGCGACATCACCCACACCGCCGAGGCCTCGCGCGTTGTCGGCACGCCGTTCACGCCGGCGAGCCTGGCGGCGATGAGCGCGCGCTTCGAGGCGCTCGAGCAGCGCGTGAGGGGCCAGTTCGCGGCGGAGGGCGCGGCGGCCGCGGACGTCTCGCTCGCGCGCACGATCGGCGTGCGCTTCCGCCAGCAGGTGCAGGCACTCGAGGTGGACGTCGACCCCGGGGCGCTCGACGATGCGGCCGGCGAGCGGATCCTCGAGCGCTTCATCGCGCGTTACGGCCAGGTCTATGGTGAGGGCGCGCTGCTGCTGGGCGGCGGCAACGAGGTCGAGCTGCATCGCGTCGTCGGAACGCGCGCGATCGAGCCTGTCGCCTTTCCCGAGCACGAGCCGGTGGGCCCCGACGCCGCCGCTGCGCTCAAGGGCGAGCGCAACGCCTACTTCGAGCCGACGGGTTTCGTCGCGACGCGCGTCTACGACGGGCACGCTCTGCGCGCCGGCAACGTCGTCGAGGGCCCGGCGATCATCGAGCGGATGGGCGACAGTGCCGTCGTGCCGCCGGGCTTCCGTGCCCAGGTGGACCCGCTGATGACGATCCGCCTCGGCGCCGTCGCCGCGGCCGCGGCAGACCAGCCCGCCAACAGCCGGCACGGGTTGCTGCGATGAGCGAGGCGCGCGAGCTGGCGCTCGACCCGATCACCTTCGAGGTGATTCGCCACCGGCTGTGGGCGATCAACGACGACCAGGCGCGTATGGCGGCCCGCCTGTCGGGCTCGTTCATCGTCTACGAGGGCTACGACTTCAACGCGGCGCTCGTCACGGCCGACGGGCGCGGCCTCTACTGCGGTGTCTACATCCTCCAGCACGGCGCCACGATCGACGAGTTCGTGCGCCAGATCCTCGCCGGCTGGGCGCGCGAGGAGATCCGCGCCGGGGACATGTTCTTCACCAACGATCCGTGGTGGGGGGCGCTTCACGCCAACGACGGGATCCTCGCGATGCCGATCTTCTGGGAGGGCGAGCTGGTCGCCTGGTCGGGGATCGTGATGCACGACGACGACGTCGGCAGCCCCGTCCCCGGAAGCTTCGTCAGCGGCGCCGCCGACCGCTTCGGCGAGGCGCCGCTGTTCCCCGGCATCAAGCTCGCGGAGGACTTCGAGCCGCGCGCCGACATCGAGCGCGCGTACCTGCGCAACAGCCGCACCTCCGAGCTCAACGCGCTCAACATGCGCGCCCGCGTCGCCTCACTGCGGACCACCTACCAGCGGGTCAACGAGCTGATCGCCGAGTACGGCCTCGATGTCTTCCGCGCCGCGCAGGAAGCGATCATCGACTACGTGGAGCGGATCGTTCGCTCGCGGCTGCGCGAAATCCCTGACGGCGAGTGGTACTCGATGGGCTACCACGACCACGACGGCAACAACAACGTGATGTACCCGATCTGCGTTCGCGTGATCAAGCGCGGTGACCGCCTCGTGGTCGACCTGACCGGCACCTCGCCGCAGGCGCCGGGGTCGATCAACTGCGCGCGGCCGTGCATGGAGGGCGCGATCCTCGGCGTGGTCCTGACCTTCCTCTGTTACGACCTGCCATGGGCGATCGCCGGTCTGCGCCGGATCGTCGAGATCGTCTCCGAGGAGGGCACGCTCAACAACGCGCTCAGCCCGGCCGGCGTCTCGATGGGCTCGACGATGGCTCCGCTCTCCACCCAGGACATCGCGGCGCAGGCGTTCGCCAAGATGATGCTCTGCTCCGAGCGCTACCGAGGCGAGGCGCAGGCGAACTGGACGCCGGGGGTCAACGGCACGCTGCTGATCGCGCCCAACCCGCACGGTGAGCCGTTCGTCGGCGCGATCACCGACTTCTTCAGCGGCGGCGGCGGAGCGCGCACCTTCACCGACGGTCTCGACAGCGGCGGCATCTTCCACTCGATGGCTTCGCGCATGGCCAACGCCGAAACGGTCGAGAGTCGCGTTCCGGTTCTGCAGATCTACCGCCGCGAGCTCGAGGACGCCGGCGGCCCGGGGCGCTTCCGCGGTGGCGTCGCCGTCGAGTTCGCGACGATGCCGCACAAGCTGCCGATCCGCCCCGCGGGAATCAACAACATCGGCTCGGGCATCAGCCTGCCCGCAGGACGCGGCCTCTCCGGGGCCTCGCCCGGAGCGGCCTCCCGCAATGTGGTGCTGCGCCGCTCCAACATCGCCGAGCTGTTCGCGGCCGGTACGGTCCCCGGCGCGCCCGAGGAGATCGGCGCCGCGGAGATCTTCGTGCCTGCCGCCAAATCATTCGAGACGCTCGACGAGGGCGACGTCCTGATCGGGATCATCGCCAGCGGCGCCGGCTACGGGGATCCGATGCGGCGCGAGCCGCAGAGCGTGGCTCGCGACGTCGGTGAGGGACTGGTGTCGCAGGAAGCCGCCCGCTCGGCCTACGGGGTCGTGCTGGCCGGCGGCGCGGTCGACGAGGCGGCAACGCGCTCGACGCGCGAAGCGGTCCGTGCCGAGCGCCTCGCGCAGGGCCGGGCGGTCGCGGGCGACGCCGGCGGCGGCACGGTCGAGGGCGGCGTCGTGCTGCATCCGGTGTCGGACTCGGTCGAGGCGGTCGAGCTCGACGGCGAGCGTTCGCTGCGCTGCAGCCTCTGCCACTTCCGCTTCGGGCCCTACGAGCACGACCACAAGCGCTCGGCCCTGATGCGCGAGCGGCGGCTGATCGAGGTCAGTCGCCACAACCACCTGTGCCTGGACGACTTCGTGCTGCGGGAGTTCTACTGCCCGGGCTGCGCGACGGCGCTCGCCGCCGACGTGCAGCTGCGCGAGGATCCGATCATCGACGAGAGCAGGCTTTCGGCAGCGCCGGGCTGAGCCGCGAGCGCTCATGTCCCGGCTGCGGCACCGCCTTCGCGGCCGAGGTTGAGCCGGCGGCGCGCAGTCGCTCCGCGGCGCACGCCTGCGCGGCGGCTTCGACCGAGCCGCCGCGCAGAACAAACCCAACCGCTCCGGCGCGCCTGCGCCGCGACGGTCCTAGAGCGCTACGCAGACCGCCTTGGTCTCGAGGTAGTTCTCCAGCACCTGGTGGCCCATCTCGCGCCCCCAGCCGGATTCCTTGTAGCCGCCGAACGGCTGCGCCGCGTCGAACACGTGGTAGGTGTTGATCCAGACCGTGCCCGCACGCAGGCGCGCCGCGGTGCGGTGCGCCTTGCTGATGTCGCGCGTGAACACCCCGGCCGCGAGCCCGTAGTTGGTGTCGTTGGCGACCGGCACGATCTCCTCGGGGTCCGAGAACGGGATCGCGCACACGACCGGCCCGAAGATCTCCTCGCGCACGACCTTCATGTCTCCTGTCGTGTTCGTCAGGACCGTCGGCTGGACGAAATAGCCGCGATCGCCGAAGCGCCCGCCGCCGACGACCGCCTCCGCGCCGGCGTCGGCACCTGACTGCAGGTATCCGAGCACCTTCTCGAACTGCTCGTCGGAGATCAGCGGGCCCATCTGCGAGTCGGCGTCGAGGCCCGGGCCGACGTGGATCTTCTTGGCGTGATCGGCGACGCCCGCGACGACTTCGTCGAAGGCGGCGTCCTGGATGTACAGGCGCGAGCCGGCGTTGCAGCACTGGCCATGGTTGAAGAAGATGCCGTTGGAAGCGCCCACGATCGCCGCGTCGATGTCGGCGTCGGCGAAGACGACATTGGGCGACTTGCCGCCCAGCTCCAGCGACACCTTCTTGAGGTTGCCCGCGGCGGCACCGACGATCAGCTTGCCGACCTCGGTCGAACCGGTGAAGGCGACCTTGTCGACGTCGTCATTGGCCGACAGCGCCGCGCCGGCGTCCCCATAGCCGGTGACGATGTTGACAACACCGGCGGGCAGCCCCGCCTCGAGCAGGAGCTCGCCGAGGTAGAGCGCCGACAGCGGCGTCTGCTCGGCGGGCTTCAGCACGACCGTGCAGCCGCAGGCGAGCGCCGGCCCGAGCTTCCAAGCCGCCATCAGCAGCGGGAAGTTCCACGGGATGATCTGACCGACGACGCCGACCGGCTCGCGCAGCGTGTAGGAGAGATAGTCGCCGGGTGCGGAGATCGGCGTCGTGTCGCCGAGGATCTTCGTCGGCCAGCCCGCCATGTAGTGGAAGAGGTCGGCGGAGAGCGGCACGTCGGCGACGCGCGCGACGTTGCGCGGTTTGCCGTTGTCGAGCGACTCGAGCAGCGCCAGCTCCTCAAGGTTCTCCTCGATCAGATCCCCGATGCGCCAGATCAGCTTGCCGCGCGCCGACGGCTTCATCCGCCGCCACGGCGAGTCGTAGTCAAACGCCCTGCGCGCGGCGCGAACCGCCCGATCGATGTCCTCCTTCTCGCCGTAGGCGACCTCGGCAAGCCGCTCCTCGTTCGCCGGGTTGATCGTCTCGAAGGTGCGTCCGGAGGCGGCCGGCGCCCACTCCCCGTCGATCAGCAGCCTGCCGGGGCTCGAGATGAAATCCTGGACGCGTTCCCACGCCTGGTCCGTTTGCTCTGTGACCGCCATCGGGGTGTCCTTTCTCAGGTGAAAGAAGCCCGGAGACGACCCTGGACGGCGCTGGGCGCGCAAGCGAGCTAGGCCCGACACCCGCGATCTCCGGGTCGATCCGGACCGCGGCTTTGTGCAATGCCACGCTAGAACATCCCCGCGGCGTCGTCAACAGCGGCGCCGGACACGGGGTACAGTCCCCACCGCCCGCGCGTCTGCACGCGGTGAGAGAAGATCGACGGAGGCATGAGCCATGGCCAAGCCGCGCGCGCTCGTGATCGGCGGGACCGGCCCAACCGGGCCGTTCGTCGTCGAGGGCCTGCACGAGCGCGGCTTTGCCGTGACGATCCTCCACGGCGGCCAGCACGAGGTCGACTTCGCCGCGGCGGATGTGCGCCACATCCACGAAGACCCGCATTTCCGCGAGGGGCTCGAACGAGGCCTCGCCGACGAGGTCTTCGAGCTCGTCGTCGCCCAGTACGGCCGGTTGCGGATCATCGCGGACTTCTTCAAGGGCCGCACGGAGCGGCTCGTCGCGGTCGGCGGCGCGACGGCCATCTTTGCTCCCGACGGGGACGAGCGCTGGGGGGCGAGCGGCAAGCCGGCGCTGTTCCCCGACAGCTCGACGATCTACGTGCGCGACGCCGGCGCGGACGGCTCGAACAAGATCGGATTGCGGATGGTCGAGGCGATGGACGTCGTGTTCGAGAACCACGCCGCCGGCGCCTACTCGGCGACCTACATCGGCTACCCGCTCAACTACGGCCCGCGAACTCCCGGCCCCTACGACTGGTCGGTGATCCGCCGCGTGCTCGACGGCCGTCGCAGCTTCGCGATCGCCGACGGCGGCATCAAGATCGACAGCCGTGTCTACACCGCCAACGCGGCGGCGGCGGTGCTGCTCGCCGTCGATGACCCCGAGCACGCCGCGGGGCGCCGCTACTGCGTCGCCGACGAGAACGCCTACACGATGCGCCAGCGGATCGAGCTGATCGCGCGCCACCTCGGCCACGAGCTCGAGCTCGTGGACATGCCCTACGAGCTGGCCTGGCCCTGCCACCCGCTGTGGCGGCACGTGCGCGGTCACCGCCTCACCCAGAGCGGCGCGATCCGCGCGGAGCTCGGCTACCGCGACGCGGTCGCGCCCGACGAGGCGATGGCGACGACGATCGAATGGCTGCTCGCCAACCCGCCGGTGCGCGGCGGCGAGCTCGAGCGCCAGATCGCCGATCCGTTCGACTACGAGCGCGAGGACCAGCTGCTCGCGCGCTGGCGCGCCGCGCGCGAGCAGCTGGGGGAGATCGACTCGCAGCTGCCCGAGCAGGGCCACCAGTACCGCCACCCCAAGCAGCCGGGCGAGGCCTGGAGCGTGCCATCCGAGGCCACGGGACAGCCGCGTGGCTGAAACTGCCGCCCGCGCGCCGCTGGACGGCGTGCGCGTGCTCGACTTCACGACCGCGATGGCCGGTCCGACGGCGAGCATGCTGCTCGCAGACTTCGGCGCGTCGGTGGTCAAGGTCGAGCCGCCAGAGGGCGAGAGCTCGCGCCGCTGGGGGGTCGCGAGGTTCGGCGCCGCCGGCGATCTGAGCGGCCTCTTCGCGGCGCTCAACCGCAACAAGGCGAGCATCACCGTCGATCTGAAGTCCGCGGCCGGGCTGGCGGCGGTGCGCGCGCTCGCGGCCGAGGCCGACGTCGTGATCGAGAGCTTCAAGCCGGGCGTCGCGCAGCGGCTCGGCATCGGCTACGAGCAGCTTTCGCAGGAGCATCCCGAACTCGTCTACTGCTCGGTGTCGGGCTTCGGCCAGACCGGGCCGCTGCGCGAGCAGCCTGGCTACGACCAGCTGCTGCAGGCCTACGCCGGCCACATGAGCGTGACCGGCGAGCCGGGGCAGCCCTCGGTGCGGATCGGCCCCTCGGCGATCGACCTGCTGACCGGGGCGCACGCCGCCTACGGCATCGTGCTCGCGCTGCGCGAGCGCGCGCGATCAGGTCGCGGGCAGCAGCTCGAGACGTCACTGTATGACTCCTCGCTGCACCTGATCACGCACTTCATCGCCGACTACACGGGCTCCGGAATGCTGCCAGGCAAGCTCGGCGGCGACTTCGCGTTCCTCGCGCCCTACGGGATGTTCGCCGGCAGTGACCGCGAGTTCTACATGGGCGTCGGTACCGACACGATGTTCGCCAAGCTGTGCGATGCGCTCGAGGCGCCGAAGCTCGCGGAGGACCCGCGCTTCGCCACCAACGGCGCGCGCCTCGAGCACCGCGACGAGCTCACCGCGCTGCTCGCACCGCGCTTTCTCGCGCGCGACGCCAACCACTGGGTGGAGCTCTGCCGCGAGCTCGGGATCCCCGCGTCCCTGGTCAACGACCTGGCCGAGGTGCTCGAGCAGGAGCAGGCGCTCGCGCGAGAGATGGTCGTCGCGACCGGCATCCCTGGCGTGCGCAGCGCCGGCATCCCGGTCAAGCTCGACCGCACGCCGGGCTCGATTCGCCGCCCGCCGCCTGCGCTCGGCGCGGACAACGGCGTCCCGTCCCCGTGGCCGCGGTGAGCGCCCGGCGAGAGCACGCCGCCATCGTCGGCATCGGCACCGCCGGATTCGGTGCGATGGCGGAGGCGAGCGTCGCCGCGATGGCCGAGCAGGCGCTCGCCGCGGCGCTCGCCGACAGCGGCCTGCGTCGCGGCGACATCGACGCGCTGGCGGTCCATATCGGCTCGCCGCGCGGGCTCGACTACGACGAGCTGGCGCTGCTGCTGGGGCTCGAGGTCGCCTACGCCACGCAGACCTGGAGCCACGGCCGCTTCGGCTCGACCGTGATCGCGACCGCCGCGATGGTGCTCGAGCTCGGCCTCGCCGACTGCGCGCTGTGCGTCGCCGCCTTCAAGAACAGCTCGTTCACGCGGATCGGGACGGCGCAGCACGTCGCCTTCTTCGAGGGCCTGCGCGAGGGCGGCGGGCCTCACGCCGAGGCTCCCTACGCCGGCCTCGCGGCACCGATCGGCGGCGCGGCGATGTCGACGCGCCGCTACCTGCACCGCTACGGGATCGACCGCGAGAAGCTCGGTGCCGTCGCGATCGCGCAGCGCCGAGCAGCCCAGCAGAACCCGCTGGCGCTGATGCGCGAGCCGATGTCGCAGGCGGACTACGAGAGCTCCCGCTTCATCGTCGAGCCGCTGCGCCTGCTCGACTGCTCGGTGCCCGTCGACGCGGCGGTCGCGGTGATCCTGACGCGCGCCGACCGCGCCGCGCATCTGCGTGCCCCACCCGTCCACGTGCGCGGCTACCAGGGCATCCAGGCCGGCGCGAACGAGTTCATCTTCGGAACACCTGGCCTGGGCGTCAACCAGGCCGGCGTCTTCGAGCCCGAGCCGCTCGGCGCGGACGAGCCGGTGTACCGCCGCGCCGGCGTCGGCCCGGCGGAGGTGGGAACGCTCCACTGCTACGACGGCTTCACGCCGCAGGTGCTCTGGACGCTCGAGCGCTTCGGCTTCTGCGCCCCCGGCGAGGCGGCGGACTGGGTCGCCGGCGGGCGCATCGAGCTCGGCGGCGAGCTGCCCGTCAACACCAGCGGCGGACATCTGTCGGAGGGGCACGCCAACGGCTGGGGCCACACGCTCGAGATCGTCCGCCAGCTGCGCGGGCAGGCCGGACCCCGCCAGATCCCGGGAGTGGCGGTCGCGCAGTGGGCGAGCACGCTCGGAGACTCGATCATCTATGCAAGCGTTGCCGGCTGAGCCCGACCCGCTCGAGCTGCGCGAGTTCCCCGGCGCGGGCGACGGCGCCGCGCTGCTGCCGCCGCGCACCCGCGACAACGCGCCCTACTGGGACGGCCTGCGCGAGCGCCGGCTGCTGCTGCAGCGCTGCGAGGGCTGCGGCCGTGCGCGCTTCCCGGTCGCGCCGGTCTGCCCTCACTGCGCCAGCGGCGCGCACTCCTGGCAGCCGCTGAGCGGCGCCGGGACAGTCCACAGCTGGGTCCGCTACCAGCGCGGATACCTGCCGGAGTTCGAGCCGCTGATTCCCTACGACGTGCTCTGCGTGGCGCTCGCGGACGGCCCCCGCGTGTTCGGGCGCCTGCTCGCCGGCGGCGAGCCGCCGTCGATCGGGATGGCGGTCCAGGCGCTCGTCGAGCGCTTCCCCGGCGGGGCCTGCGTGCTCGCCTTCCGGGGGAGATAAACACCCCACGCCCACCGCCAGGGGATCTGCTACACATTGCGGCAGCATGCGTAAGCCAGACGACCGCCACAGCAACACCCCGGGCGCCATCGGCGCCGGCTCGGTCGCTGCCTACGCGTACTACCCCGGCTCGTCCTGGCGATTTAGCTAGGCGCCCGGACCTGCGCCCGCCGCGAGCGGGCGCGCGGCCACGGCAAGAGCGGCCCACAGGGCCCGGGCGCCTCCTCACCCCGTCGCGAAACGCAGCTTGCAAGCGCTTCGCGAGCCCACCCCTAAGCTTCCAGGCGAACTTTGAAAGGACCCATCCAATGATGATCGTGATGAAACCGAGTGCGACGCAGGAGGAGATCGACCATGTGATCGACCGCATCCTCAGCGTCGGCGCGCGCGCTCACGTGTCCAAGGGTGAAGAGGTGACGGTGATCGGCGCGATCGGCGACCGCGAGCACGTCGCCCGGCTCGAGCTCGACGGCGCCCCCGGCGTCTCCCAGGTCGTGCCGATCCTCAAGCCCTACAAGCTCTCCTCGGCGCAGATGGGCCACGGCGAGCGCTCCGTCTTCGAGATCGGCGGGCGTCGCATCGGCGGCGAGCACTTCGCGCTGATCGCCGGCCCCTGCACCGTCGAGTCGCGCGAGCAGGTGCTCGAAACCGCGGAGGTCGTCAAGAACGCCGGCGCCGCGATGTTCCGCGGCGGCGCCTACAAGCCGCGCACCTCCCCCTACGCCTTCCAGGGCCTGGGCCAGGAGGGCCTGCGCCTGCTCGCCGAGGCCAAGGCGATCCACGGCCTGCCGATCGTCACCGAGCTGATGGACGTGCGCGACATCGAGGCGGTGCTCGAGGTCGCCGACGTGGTCCAGATCGGCGCGCGCAACATGCAGAACTACACCCTCCTCGCAGAGGTCGGGCGCAGCGGCTGCCCGGTGCTGCTCAAGCGAGGCCTCTCGGCGACGCTCGAGGAGCTGCTGATGGCGGCCGAGTACATCCTCAAGGAGGGCAACGAGAAGGTCATGCTCTGCGAGCGCGGCATCCGCACGTTCGAGACCGCCTACCGCTTCACGCTCGACCTGATGGCCGTGCCGGTGCTGCGCCAGCTCTCGCACCTGCCGGTCGTCGTCGATCCGAGCCACGCGGCCGGGCGCCGCGACCTCGTCACGCCGCTGTCGCTCGCCGCGGCCGCGGCCGGCGCCGACGGCATCATCGTCGAGGTGCACCCCAACCCGGAGGAAGCGATCTGCGACGGCCCGCAGGCGCTTCGCGCCGACGAGTTCGCCGACTACGCGGCCTCCGTCGAGCGCGCAGCGGCCGTGGCCGGCAAGGCGTTCACGCACGCGTGAGGATCGCCGTCATCGGGGTCGGGCTGATCGGCGGCTCGATCGCGCTCGCCGCGCGTGAGCGCCTCCAGGCGCGCGTGGTCGGCTTCGACCCAGACGACGGCGTCGGCGCGACCGCGCTGGCGCGCGGCGCGGTCGAGGAGATGGCCGCGAGCGTCGAGGCCGCCGTCGCCGACGCCGAGCTCGTGTTCGTGGCCGCGCCTGTCAGCGCGCTCGGCGGCGTTCTCGACGCGGTGCTCGCCTCGGCGGGCGCCGACTGTGCCGTCAGCGACGTCGGCTCGACCAAGCGAGCGCTCGTGGCGGACCGCGGCGACCCGCGCTTCATCGGCGGGCACCCGCTCGCCGGCGCCGAGACCTCGGGCGTCGAGCACGCACGCGCCGACCTCTTCGACGGCGCGACCTGGTATCTGACGCCGGGCCCCTCGACCTCGGGCGTCCTCTACGAGCGCCTGCACCGCGCGCTCGCCGGGATCGGCGCGCAGCCGGCGGCGATCGACGCCGAGCTGCACGACCGCGTGATGGCGAGCGTCTCGCACCTGCCGCACGTCTTCGCGAACGTGCTGGTCGCACAGGCGGCGCGCGCGCTCGGCGACGGCGCCGACGTGCCCGCAACAGGCCCGAGCTTTCGCGATGCGACCCGCGTCGCGGGCGCCAGCGCGACGATCTGGCCCGACATCTACCTCTCAAACCGCGACGCGCTGGTTGCGCTGATCGACGAGACGCAGGGCCGCCTGCGTGCCGTCCGCGACGCGCTCGCGCGGGCCGACCGCGCGGAGATCGAGCGCTGGAACGACGAGGCGCGCCGCGACCGCGACGCGCTGCTCGGCGTCGGCCTCGTCGGCGGCGCAGTGCACGAGCTGCGCGCGGCGGTCGTCGATCGCCCCGGAGTGGTGGCCGAGATCGCGCTAGCGCTCGGCCGCGCGGGCATCAACATCGTCGACATCGCGCTGTCGCCCTCGCGCGACGGCAGCCAGGGCGTCGTCGCGTTGTGGGTGCGCGGCGAGGAGCAGACCGCGCGCGCGGTCGAGCTGATCGAGGCGCTGGACATCCCCGTCGCGCGGGCCTGAGGCCGGCGTGGAGGCGATCGCGATCGAGCCGCTGGCGGCGCCGCCCGCCGCCAGCGTGCGCCCACCGGGGTCGAAGTCGATCACCAACCGCGCGCTGCTGTGCGCGGCGCTCGCCGATGGCACGAGCACGCTGCGCGGAGCGCTGTTCGCGCAGGACACCGCCGCGATGGCAGACGCGGTCGCCTCACTCGGCGCCGAGGTGATTGCGGACGAGGGTGCGCGCACGCTGAGCGTGACCGGGCCGCGGCGCCCCGCGGCCGAAGTTCGCATCGACGCGCGGCAGTCGGGCACGACCTCGCGCTTCATCCTGCCGGCCGCCGCGCTCGGCGGTGAGCGCGTGATCGTCGACGGTGACCCGCAGCTGCGCAAACGGCCGTTCGCACCGCTGCTCGACGCCCTGGCGGCGCTGGGCGCGAGCGTCGAGGCGCTCGGGCAACCGGGGCACCTGCCGGTCGCCGTGCGCGGCCCCGCCGCCGGTGGAGCGGTTCGCCTGCCCGGCCACATCTCGAGCCAGTTCCTCTCCGGGCTGCTGTTGGCGGCGCCGCTGATGGCCCGCGGCGTCGAGGTCGAGCTGACCTCGCCGCTGGTTTCCGCTCCCTACGTGCGGATGACGGCTGCTGTGATGGACGCCTTCGGCGTCCGGGTCGACGGCCTGAGCGTCGAGCCCTCGAGCTATGTCCCGGCCGACCTCGCGATCGAGCCCGACGCCAGCGCCGCCTCCTACTTCTTCGCCGCGGCGGCGATCTGCGGCGGGCGCGTCACCGTGGAGGGCCTCGGCAGCGACTCGATCCAGGGCGACGTCGCCTTCGTTGACGTGCTCGAGCGGATGGGAGCGAGCGTGGAACGCCGCGCCGACTCGATCACGGTCAGCGGCGAGGGCCCCCTGCACGGCGTCGACGCCGACATGGCCGAGATCTCCGACACGGCGCAGACGCTGGCGGCGGTCGCGGTCTTCGCAGAGGGCCCGACGCGCGTCCGGGGCGTCGGTTTCATCCGCGCCAAGGAGACCGACCGGATCGGCGCGCTCGTGACCGAGCTGCGCCGCGCCGGCATCGGCGCTCGCGCGGAGGCCGACGGCTTCAGCGTGGCTCCCGGCGCGCCGCGGCCGACCCGCTTTCACACCTACGACGACCACCGCATGGCGATGAGCCTGTCGCTGCTCGGCCTGCGCGTGGCGGGGATCGAGATCGAGGACCCCGGCTGCGTAGCCAAGACCTACCCGGGCTTCTTCGCCGACCTCGACTCGCTGCGTGTCGGGTGAGCGCCGCGGGCCCGCGGCTATGGTGGTTGGCATGATCGTCGCGATCGACGGCCCCGTCGGGGCCGGAAAGTCGACCGTCGCCCGCGGCGTCGCCGACGCGCTCGGCCTGCGCTACCTCGACAGCGGCGCGATGTATCGCTGCGTCGCGCTGGCCAGCCTCGAGGACCCCTCGCGCGCGCCGGCCGAACACGCCGCGGCGCTGTCGCTGTCGCTCGGTGACCGCGTGCTGCTGGGCGGCCGGGACGTCACCGAGGCGATCCGAAGCCCCGCGGTGTCCGCTCGCGCGTCGGTCGTCGCGGCCGATCCGGCTGTGCGGGCGGCGCTCGTCGAGCGCCAGCGCGAGCTTCTCGCGAGCGGCGACTGGGTCGCCGAGGGGCGCGACATCGGCACCGTCGTGGCTCCTGCGGCCGAGGTCAAGATCTTCCTCACCGCCAGCGAGCAGGAGCGTGCGGCGCGCCGAGCGCGTGAGCTCGGCAGCGATCCCGAGGCGGTTCGCCGCGAGCTCGTCGCGCGCGACGCACGTGACCGCGAGCGCGAGCACTCGCCGCTGGCGGCGGCGCCCGACGCCGTCGTGCTCGACAGCGGCGGCCTCGACGTCGGCGAGGTGGTCGAGCGGATCGCCGCGCTCGTGCGCGCGGCGCGGCCGGCGGCGACTCCGTGAGCCCGCCCGGCGGCGAGCGTGCAGTCAAGGTCGCGGTCGTCGGCTACCCGAACGTCGGCAAGTCCTCGCTCGTCAACCGCCTGAGCGGCTCGCGCGAGGCGATCGTGCACGAGCGTCCCGGGATCACGCGCGACCGCAAGGAGCTCGAGTGCGAGTGGAACGGCCGCAGCTTCACGCTGATCGACACCGGCGGCGTTGACTTCGCCGACCTCGACCCGCTCGCGGGCTCGATCCGCGAGCAGGCGCAGGCCGCGATCAACGACGCGCAGGTGGCGCTGCTGGTCGTCGACGCCCGCGCCGGCGCACGGCCGGGCGAGCACGAGATCGCGGATCTGCTGCGCCGCGGCGACACGCCGGTGCTCGTCGCCGCAAACAAGTGCGACACCGTCGCCGACATCCCGCTCGCTGCCGAGTTCCACGCGCTGGGCCTCGGCGAGCCGGTCGCGGTGTCCGCGGCGCAGGGGCTCGGCACCGGTGACCTGCTCGACCGCCTCGTCGAAATGCTGCCGCCGGTGGCGGCGGAGGAGGGCGAGGGCGACGACGACACCGTGCGCCTGGCGGTGATCGGGCGGCCCAACGTCGGCAAGTCCTCGCTGGTCAACCGCTTCGCGGGCGAGGAGCGCGTGATCGTCGCCGACGAAGCCGGCACAACGCGCGACGCGATCGACCTGCCGCTGATCGTCGACGGCCGCTCGCTGGTGATCGTCGACACGGCCGGGATGCGCCGCCAGTCGAAGGTCAGCGAGTCGGTCGAGTACTACACCACGCTGCGCTCGCAGCGCGCCGCCGAGCGCGCCGACGTCGCGCTCGTGGTCTGCGACGCCCTCGACGGCGTCACGGCGCAGGACCTGCGCGTCGCCGACCTCGCGATGCGAAGCGGCTGCGCGACGCTGGTCGTGCTCAACAAATGGGACATCCACGCCGCCGACCTCGACCTCGAGTACGAGCGCGCGCGCGTGGCCGAGAAGCTGCGCCAGCGCCCGCGCGTGCTGACCGCGTCGGCCACCAGCGGCCGCAACGTCTCGCGTGTGCTGAGCGAGTCGATCGCACTCGGGGACCGCCGCGCCGGCCGCATCCCCACACCCGAGCTCAACCGCTTCCTCGGCGAGACCGTGCAGACGCGCCAGCCGCCCGCCAAGCAGGGCCATCGCCTGAAGATGCTCTACATGGCCCAGGTCGGGACGCGGCCCCCGCGCTACGCGATCCAGGTCAACTCCCGCACGCGCGTCACGCGCGACTACGCCTACTACGTCGAGAACCGGATGCGCGAGCGCTACGGCCTCGACGGCGTGCCGCTGGTGATCGACTTCGTCGAGCGGGGGTCGGAGCGGCGCGAACGGCGCGAGCACGGCGCTCGCCCGCCGCGCGAACGATCCTGAAGCTGAGCGGATCTGTGGAGCCCGACCCGGCGCCGCACGCTCGGCTGCCAGCAGCGCGACTTCATGCAAGCGAGCGCAGTAATCCCGGCCGCGTGCCGCCCGTCGCCACGACGGGAGCCGAGCGGGGCGGCGGCTTGTGCCGCCCCGCTCGCGCGATGCGTGTGAACTCCCGGCGCTCGTGCTGCTGGCATCCGGGAGCGCGGAGGCTGCCGCGCGCAGTCAGGTCAGGTGCTCTTGGCGGCCAGGAGCTCCGCCTCGGTCGGAGTGCGCCGAGCGTGCCGGAAGCCGAGTGCGACGAGGATCATCATGATGAACGCCAGGCAGAACGAGGCAATTGCTCCGTCCAGCAGGATGCTCCCAATCTCCGAGAACCCGTAAGCCTCCAGCAGCAGCCCACGGAGCGTGGTCCCCTGGAACGAGGTCTGCTCAAGCCCCGCCAGTTGCGTGTCCTTCGGGTTCGAGCGTGCGGCCGTACTGATCTTCGCGTACACCCCGCCGTAGGGCATCTCGGAAAGGTGAACGGCGATGAAGTGATCCGCCCAGACCTCCGCCTGAGCGCCGGTCAGCAACTGCTGACCAGCGTACTGCGACACCACGGGAATCATCGCCGGCGTGATCTCAGTACCGGCCACCGGGTGTGCGAACGCTGCCTTCGGTGGGAAGAAGATCTGCTGTTCAGCCAACTGGTTGTGGACGTTGGAGTCCACGTAGCTGTTACCCCACAGCATCAGGGCCCCAGCGACGACGAGAACCACCACGAGGACCAGACCGGCACCGCTGGCCAATATGTCGAACACCCTGCGACGCATCGCCTCACTCCTTCGGGAAATTGCTGAGGCCCGGTGCTTCACGACACGTGGCCGATGCGCTCCGGACCTGACCAGAATCGAGCACCGGCGCGCGGGCACCAACAGCGCGACGCCACAGAGGCACTACGTAGTAACTACGTGCACCCCCGCAACCCGCGAAAGCCCCGACGACCCCCGCCACGAGACTCGCTGCCGCGGTGACAGCGAGAACGCGACAGCGCGAGCGGCCCTGAGAGCATCCCGGTGCATGGCCGGCAGCGCGGACACGCGCCGCCAGCAGCTCGTCAGCTGGCTGCGGGAGCGCGGCGCCACGTCCGCAGCGGAGGCCGGCCACTAGCTGTAGGCGCGACCGCCCTGGGTGCGTGGTTGGCGGAGGCCGGCGGCGCGGTCGCGCCACCGTCCGGAGTCGGGCGCTCCGCGCCGCGCCCAACTCCGACCGCCGGCGGCCTACGGCGTATGGATGCTGTGAAGGTCGATCACTTCCTGCTTGATCTCACCCGGGACATTCGGCTTCACGTTTGCTTCGAACCAGGCGTCGTGCTGCTCCCTTGTGTCCCACACCTCGGCGAGTCGGGTGCGCCTGGCGGCCGCATGTGCGTGGTGAGTAGCGGGCACTAGCGTTTCTCACCGAAGAGGCTGAAACTCGCGTCCCCTATGACCGCGTGCTTCCACCAGTAGTAGGCGATGCGATAGGCGTGGATGACGCGGCGACCTGCGGCGTGGCGGCGCAGGGCAGCCTTGAAGGGCGCGAGCCGGCCTGTCGGCGGCGGCACGGGGCCGTCCCCGCGTCTGAGGCCGTAGGCGGCTGCTCGCAGGCCGGGCAGGGAGACGTGAAACCCCGCCCTCCGGGCGGCCCCCAAGTATTCGTGCAGGAAGTAGACGTGCTCGTGG
>DATNHQ010000041.1:0-4518 GCA_035604915.1 Solirubrobacteraceae bacterium | reverse complement strand
GCCGCCTCCGCGGCCTCCGCGAAGATGCCCTCCGCGCCGGCGCCGACCGGGCCGTCGAGCAGTTCGACCACCTCGAGCACCGAGATCGTCTCGGGCGGGCGGGCGAAGCTGTAGCCGCCCTTGACGCCGCGGAAGGAGCGCAGCATGCCGGCGCGACGCAGCGCCGCGAAGAGCTGCTCGAGGAACTGCACCGGGATCTCGCGGCGGCGCGCGAGCTCGCCGATCGGGACCGGCCCGCGATCGCCGGAGCGGCCGAGTTCGGCGAGCGCGGCGATTGCGTATGGCGACTTCGTCGTGATCGAGAGCACCGGGCCCCGATCGTAGCGTTCGCTACAGCCAGCCGCGTTCGGTGGCGATCAGTACCGCCTGTGCGCGATCGACCGCGCCGAGCTTCCCGTAGACGTTGTGGAGGTGGGTGCGCACGGTGCTCGTCGAGAGCGTGAGCTCGGAGGCGATCTGCTTGTAGACCTTGCCCTCGGCGAGCAGGCGGAGCACGTCGCGCTCGCGTGCGGACAGCGGGCACGCCTCGACGACGCGGCGCTTGCCGACGCCGGAGGCCTGCGGAAGCGCGAACAGGACGGACCGAAGCTCACCCGAGCCGACGCCCGCTGTACGGGCGACGCGCAGCATGTCGGCGGGCGAGACGGCCGCGCCGTGGGTGTAGTGGGCGAGGATGTCGGCGAGGCGGACGAGCGCGGCATCGCCCTCGATCTCGTCGGAGTGGTGGCGCTCGATCGAGGTCGCGATCGACTTCGGCAGGCCCCAGCGGCGTGCGAGGACGCCGCCGACGACGGCGTGGTCGACGCCCAGCTCGCGGCGCTCGCGGTTGATCCGCTCCTCGGGCGTGCGCGCGTCGCGGTGGACCGAGTCGGGATAGCCGGGGTAGGCGTGCATCAAGACGAGCTTGCCGACGTCGTGCAGCAGCGCCGCGACGATCAGGCGGTCGCGGTCGGGGTAGCCGATCTCGCTGGCCAGCAGGTCGGCCGCAGCACGAGTTGCGAGCGCATGCAGGCGGAAGCGGTCGGGCATCGAGTCCCAGACGGCGCTGCGCTCGAAGAAGTCGAAGGTGCGAACGCGCTCGGCGAGCTGCTGCACCGCCTCCGGGCTGAGGATGCGGACGGCGTCGACGATGTTCTCGACCTTCGCGACGCCGCGTGCCGGGGACTCGTTGGCGACGCGCATGACGGCGACGACGAGCGCGATGTCGGACTCGACGGCCTCAACCACCTCGGCGATCGGGACGCGGTGGCCGCCGACGAGAGCGAGCAGGCGGTTGCGCGACTCGGCGAGGGCGGGGAAGCCCTCGAGCGCCTCGAAGGCGGCGGTGAGCCTGCGCCCGTGGCCTTCGCCGGGGCGCACCTGCTCGAGTCCTCCTACCGCGGCGGCAGCCGCGGGGGAGACGGCGGGCAGGGGCTGGTTAGCTGGCATTCGCTGGTTCCCGTATTCGTCCGTGGTGTTTTGCGCGGCAGTCCATGCCGCGGTCCCGATGCTTGCACCGGGCCTTCGGATCATGTATCGGCACCGGGGAGTCAGAGATTGAGCGCCGCGTCGATCCGCTCCAGCGTGGCCTGACGGCCGAGCACCGCCACGGTTTCGAAGATCCCCGGAGAGACCGGTCTGCCGGCCAGCGCGACGCGTAGCGGCTGGTAGACGTCGCGCGGTTTGAGCCCCCGGCGGGCGACGATCTCCCCCAGCGCGTGCTCGATCGCAGCGACCTCGAAGGGCTCGATCGCGGCCAGCTGCTCGCGCGCCGCCGCCAGCACCGAGCGCCCCTGCTCGTCGAGCCACCGCTCCCTCGCCGGCGGGTCGTCTGCGGGCCCCTCGTAGATGAAGCCGCACAGCGGCCAGAAGTCGGCGAGCGTCTGCAGCTTCTCGGCGCTGATCGCCGCCGCCGGCGCCAGGCCGCTGCGCCCGTAGAAGGCCTCGAGCTGCTCGGTCAGCTCGGGCAGCGTGAGCGCGCGCATGTAGCGGCCGTTCATCCAGCGCAGCTTCTGCTCGTCGAACTGCGCCGGGTTGCGCTGTATTCGGCCGACGTCGAAGCGGCGCACGAGCTCCTGCGTGGAAAGGATCGTCTCATCGTCGCCGGCGCCCCAGCCGAGCAGCGCGATGTAGTTGCGCACGGCGCTCGGCAGGTAGCCGGCGTCGCGCAGCTCCTGGACCGACGCGGCGCCGTGTCGCTTGGAGAGCTTGCGGCCGTCGGGCCCGTGCAGCAGCGGCACATGCCCGTAGCGCGGCGGCTCGGCGCCGAGCGCCCGGATGATCAGGAGCTGCTTGGCGGTGTTGGTCAGGTGGTCGGTGCCGCGCAGCACGTGCGTGATCTCGAGGTCCAGATCGTCGACGGCGACCGCGAGGTTGTAGAGCGGCGTGCCGTCGGCGCGCGCGATCACGAGGTCGTCCATCGAGCGGTTCGGCGAGCGGACCTCGCCCACGACCAGGTCCGTGAAGACGGTGTCACCGTCGTCGGGGACGCGCAGGCGCACCGCGCCGGCGCTCTCCGGCTCGCCGCGGAAGCCGCGGTCGTCGCCGTGGCGCGCCTTCCAGGCCTTGACGTCGTCGCCGGTGGCCTGGGAGTGGTAGGCGCGGCCGCCCTCCAGCAGCGAGCGGACCGCCTCGCGATGGCGCTCCTCGCGTGAGCTCTGGAAGACCGGCCCCTCGTCCCAGTCGAGCTCGAGCCAGCGCAGCGCGTCGAGGATCTGCTCGACGTTCTCGGCTGTGGAGCGCTCCGGGTCGGTATCTTCGATCCGCAGCACGAAGCGCCCGCCGGCGTTGCGAGCGAGCAGCCAGTTGAATAGCGCCGTGCGAGCGCCGCCGATGTGCAGGGCGCCTGTCGGGGAAGGAGCGAAGCGGACTCTCATGGGAGGTCGAGGATGCTAGTGGGCGCCCACGTCTCACCGGCCGGCGGCCTCTACAAGGCGATCGAACGGGGCAGCGACCTCGGTGCGCGTGCGATCCAGATCTTCAACCAGTCCCCGCGCGCCTGGCGCCCCACCAACTACGTCGAGGAGGATTTCGCGCGCTTCCGCGAGGCCCGCGCGGCAAGCGCCATCAAGGGCGTGCTGATCCACGCCGTCTACCTCGTCAACTGCGCCAGCGAGGACCCCGAGATCCGCGCCCGCTCGATCGCCTCGCTGACCCACTCGCTCCGCGTCGGCGACGCGATCGGGGCCACCGCCGTCGTCCTGCACGGCGGATCCGCCAAGGCGGGGCCGGTCCGACCGGCGATCGAGCGGGCCGGTGCGGTCTTCGCTGCCGCCCTCGCCGAATCCGAACGCTGCCCGCTTCACCTCGAGAACACGGCCGGCGCGGGCGGCACGCTCGGGCGCTCCTTCGAGGAGCTGGCGACGATGCTCGAGGCGGCCGGCGGCGACCGGCGCCTCGGCGTCTGCCTCGACTCCTGCCACCTGCTCGCAACGGGCTATGAGATCCGTACGCCGGCGGCACTCGGCGAGGTGCTCGACGGCTTCGAGCGGACGGTCGGGGCCGACCGCCTAGGCTCGCTCCATCTCAACGACTCGCAGACCCCGCTCGGATCCAACCGCGACCGCCACGCCAACATCGGCGAGGGCGAGCTCGGCCTCGAGGGGGCGCGCGCGTTCGTCAACGAGCCGCGGTTCGCGGGCCTCTGCTGCGTGCTCGAGACCCCCGGACCCGACCGCTCCGGGCCGACCGCGGAGGAAGTGGCGCTGGTCAACAGCCTCGTCGTCGCCGCCTGAGCCGGCCCCGTTACAGGGGTGGGTAGCAATAGACCTTTGGGTGGTTGGGAAGCCGGCGCGCGGCAGCTACGTTGACGTGCGATGGAACTCGGGCGCGCACCGCCCGCATGCAAGGGACAGCCAACGCGCGAGGGTGCGGGGTCGACTGCGACGACCCCGTGCCGTTGCGTCGCCGCACCAGCCACAGGCCGCCGCCAACTCAGGAGGGGAAGCACACAGATGCTTGAGCACTGCGCGAGCAACGGCGCCGCGCTCGCCAGCAGCGCTGCGGAGCCCCCGCCTCGAGCCGGCACCGAGACGCTCGCGCACCTCGAGCCCGACCAGTCCCCGCGACGCCGTGCGCACATCGTCAGGTCAGATCTTCAGGTCACCCTCGAGGGGCGGCCAGCTCTCGGGCGATCTCGTCATGGCAAGCAGCGACGACTTCGTCGTTGCGAGCCGCAACGGGTTCGATCGATGATGGTGCCTACGGGTGCAGCCGCTTCCACGGCTTGCGCAACCGCAGTCGCCGGCTAAGGACGTGCGCAGGGATCGCGCGCCAAACCAGGATGGACGGCCAGCATGGGGCGCTCCGGTTGTTACCGGAGCGCCCTTTCGCTCGCTCTAGGCGACCAGCCGCGCCGGCCCGCCGAGCAGGTGCTCAAGCTCGGCGCGCAGGCCCGGCGTCGGCTCGACGCGGAACTCGCTGCCGAGCCGAACACGGCGGCGATCGGAGAGCTCGATCACGACCTCGGAGCCGCCCGGGAAGTTGACCAGCAGGCTCTTGAGCTCCTCGATCATCGTCGCGAAACGAGCGCCGTCGCCG
>DATNHQ010000040.1:0-12104 GCA_035604915.1 Solirubrobacteraceae bacterium | reverse complement strand
ACGACCTCGCGCAGATGCCGACGCCCGCCGAGGTGGTCGAGCGGGCGGAGAGGTGGCGGCCGTATCGCACGGCTGCGTGCATGTACCTGTGGCGCAGCATCGACGCGCCGCCGCAGTAAGCGCGGTGTCACGCCGCGAGGGGCTCGTGCACCTACATGATGCATGGTGCCTGAGCGCGCCCGACGCGATCAACTTGCTCGAGAACGTCAGCCTCTTCCCGCTGCGCCCGCAACTGCAGGCAGCCCTCTACCGCGCGCTCGCGCTGGTCCCGGGAATCCGCAGCGAGGGGCGCGCGCGCATCCTGGGCGGGCGCTCGGGGATCGCGCTCGGCGCGCGTGACACGGGCGGCGCGGTCGAGGACGAGATCGTCATCGATCCACTGAGCGGGCTAGTGCTCGGCTTCCGCACGGTCTCGCTTGGACCCCGCGCCGACGGACTGCCGCTTGGCGCCGTGCGCGGTCAGATCGTCGTCGTCGAGCGCCGCATCACGCATACGGCGAGACCGCGCTGAGCCGCCGTTAGACCGGCGAGCAGGATTCCGAGTCGGCGACCCGGAACGAGCTGCCGCAGCCACAGGCCGCGACGACGTTCGGGTTCTCGACCTTGAAGCCTGCGCCGGTGAGCGCCTCGACGTAGTCGATCTGCGAGCCGTCGACGTACTCGAGCGAGGCCGGATCCACCAGCAGCTTGAGGCCGTGGCTCTCGAAGACCTGGTCGGAGTCGCGCTGCTCGTCGAAAGCGAGCTGGTACTGGAAGCCCGAGCAGCCGCCGCCGCGGATGCCGACCCGAAGGCCCGAAACCGCCACGTCAGCGCCCTGCGCCGCGAGATACTCGCGCGCCTTCTCGGCTCCCTTGTCGGTCATCGACACCATTGCTTCTAAAAGTATAGCGCCCAACTCGGGTGCTCTAGACTTCTTCGGCAGATGCCAGACGCGGCTTCAATCAAGGCCCGAATCGAAGCGGGGATTCCCGGCTCCAGCGCCAAGGTCGACGATTGGACCGGCGGCGGCGACCACTTCCGCGCGGTCGTGGTCGCGGAGGCTTTCAGCGGCCTCTCCCGCATCCAGCAGCACAGGATGGTCTACGAGATCTTTGGCGATGAGATCGGCGGTCCGATCCACGCCCTTTCATTGACGACACAGCCAGCGAGGAGCTCATGAGCGACCAGCAAGACAACCCGATCCGCCAGGCGATCGCCGACGCGATCGCAGAGAACGACGTGATCCTGTTCATGAAGGGCTCGCCCGAGGCTCCCGCCTGCGGCTTCTCGGCGCGCACCGTCGGCGTGCTGCAGGCGCTCGACACCCGCTTCGCGGCGGTCGACATCCTGCCCGACCCGCGCATCCGCCAAGAGCTGAGCGCGCTCTCACAGTGGCCAACGGTCCCGCAGCTGTTCGTGCGTGGCGAGCTGGTCGGCGGCTGCGACATCGTCACCGAGATGTTCGAGACCGGCGAGCTCGCCGAGCTTCTGGGCGCGCAGGACGTCGCGCTCGCGAGCGAGCCCGCGGTCGCCGACGGCTCGCTGGTGCAGATCGAGAACCGCCTGTCCTGAGCGCGCGGCGCGCGTGGGTCCCCGCGCGGCGCGGGGGCTGACGCGACCGCGCCGGAGTAGTGTCCGCGGGTCATGCGGCCGGTCGCGATCGTCACCGACTCGACCCACTACACGACCCGCGAACTGACCGCGGCGGCCGGCATCAACGAGGTCAGCCTCTACGTCAGCGAGGGCGCCGAGGCACAGCGCGAGAGCGAGATCACCGACTACGACGCCTTCTACGCCCGGCTGCGCCGAGCGGCCGAGCTGCCGACGACCTCGCAGCCTTCGATCGGCGACTTCGTCGCCGCCTACGAACCCCTGCTGGCGGCCGGCAACGACATCGTCTCGATCCACCTGGCGGGCGGCATCTCGGGCACGGTCGGGGCGGCCGCGCAGGCCAAGGCGCTGCTCGACGAGCGCCGCTCCGACGGGCGCATCGAGGTGCTCGACGCCGAGACCGCCTGCGGAGGCCTGGGCTGCGTGGTCCTCGCGGCGGCGGCGGCGGCGCGAAGCGGCGGCGACGTCGACGCGGTGCTCGAGCGCGCTCGCGAGGCGCGCAGGGCGCTCGCGATCTGGTTCTGCATCGACACGCTGGAGTACCTTCAGCGCGGCGGCCGGGTCGGGCGCGCGCAGGCCTGGCTCGGCGGCGCGCTCAAGATCAAGCCGATACTCTCGCTCGAGGCCGAGATCACGCCGGTCGAGCGCGTGCGCACCGAGGGGCGCGCGTTCGAGCGGATGGTCGACTACCTGCGCATGCGCCGCGACGACGGCGCGGACGGCTGGGTGATCCAGCACATCCAGTCGCCCGAGCGCGCGGCGGCGCTCGTCGAGCGTGGCCGGGAGCTGTTCGGGAGCGAGCCGATGTGGGTTTCCGAGGTCGGCCCCGTGATCGGCACCTACACCGGGCCGGGGCTGCTCGGCGTCGGCGGCGTGCCGGCACGGCTGCTGCGCTGATCGAGCCGGCGCCGTCCGCCTGGCGCGTCAGCGGCGGCGACGGCGGAACACCGCCAGGCCGCCGCCGAGCAGGAAGCCCGCGAGCGCTGCGCTGATCAGCGCGGGGCGCTGATGGGTGCCGAGCTGCTTGCGCCAGTCGGTGATCTCGGCGACCTCTCCGCGGAGCTTCTCGATCGAGAGCGCGAGCGCGTTGCGGTTGGCCTCGATCGATGCGCGGATCTCCTCCGGCGAGCGGCCCGCCATCAGGAGGAGGCCTCCTGCGGCTCCGGCCCAGCGACCGCCTCGCGAATCTTGCGCGCCTCGTCGATCGCCATCGTCGGAGCCGGCGGCCCGCGCCGCAGCGCCCTGGCCGCCAGCACACCGCCCAGCACGGCCAGCGCCAGCAGCACCCCGGCCATCACGAAGAAGCCCCAGAAGAACTCGCCGGCGGGGAAGAACTCGTACCAGGCGAGCCAGGCGAGCCCCTCGAGGATGAACATGCCGGCGACCACGATGAACACCCCGGAGACGACGCCGACAACGGCGCCGGTCACGAGCTTTCTGACCTTCGCCGCGATCTCGGCGCGGGCGAGCTCGATCTCGTCTCGGATCAGCAGCGTGGCGCGCTCGGAGATCTCGGTGATCGCCGCGGCGATGTTTTCCGGGATCTCTTCCTGCTCAGCGGCCAAGGCGCCTCAGCAGCAGCGCTGCGATGACGCCGCCGGCGAAGGCGGCGCCAACCAGGACCTCGGGGCGGCTGCGCACGAGTTGCAGGCCGCCGGGGGACGCCTGACCGGCCTCAGCGGCGGCGTTCTCGCTTGCACTCGACCCGTTCGTCGAGGCCGCGTAGCCGGAGCCGACGTTCATTCGGGCGGCTCCTCGTCGAAGATCCGCCGCCACATCACCGTCGCAGCCCGCGTCGACGCCATTGAAAACAGCGCGCCGAGCCCTGCGAGCAGCCCCGACCAGGCGAGCCGCTTGACGAGGTCCGATTCCACCACGTCAGTGAAGCAGATCGCGCCCGCGCACGCGGGTCACACAGGCCAGCTGTAGACGCCGGCGCGGCGGTTCGCCAGCGACGGCAGCGAGGAGCGGATCGCCTCCAGGCGGCCGAGGTCCAGATCGGCAACGATCACGCCGACCGCGTCGGTGGCCTGGGCGAGCACGACTCCCCACGGATCGACGATCATCGAGCGCCCGCCGCTGAAGCGGCCCGGCTCGTTCTCGCCGATCTGGTTGGCAGCGATCACGAACGCCTGGTTCTCGATCGCCCGCGCGCGCAGCAGCGCCTCCCAGTGGTCGCGGGTCGTCGCGAGTGTGAACGCAGCCGGCACGACGAGCACGCGAGCACCGCGCAGCGCGAGGATCCGGTAGAGCTCGGGAAAGCGCAGGTCGTAGCAGATCGTCATCCCGAGCTCGAGGCCGTCGTCGGTGCGCGAGACCACGATCTCCTCGCCCGGCTCCTCGTGCTCGGACTCGCGGTACTCGAGGCCGTCGACCGTGACGTCGAACATGTGGATCTTGCGGTAGACGGCGCGGATCTCACCGTCGGGGCCGATGTGCAGCGAGGTGTTCTGGCGGCGCCCGTCGGCGGTCAGCTCGGTGAAGGAGCCGGCGACGAGCTCCAGGGCCAGCTCGCGCGCGCACGCTCGCGCCCAGCTCATCGCGGGGCCGTCGATCGGCTCCGCCCCGGCCCGCAGCTGCGGGCCGCTCCCCAACAGCGGCCACTTCTCGGGCAGCACCACCAGGCGCGCGCCGCGTGCCGACGCGTCACGCACGAGGCGATCGGCGTTCACCAGGTTGGCCTCGCGGTCCGCCGTCGCGTTCAGCTGCACAGCGGCCGCGCGCAGGAGCTCGCTCATATCTGCACTCTAGAACCTGGTGGCGCGCGGCTAGGAGCCGAAGCGCTCGCTGAGTTGCCCGTACAGCGCGCGGATCTCCGTGAAGATGGCGTCAGCGACCTCCTGGTGGCGCTCGCGCGTCGCCTCCAGCTCGGGCTCGAAGTGCAGAGGCTCGCCGTACTGCACGCGGATACGGGGGAAGCGCAGCCGCTTCCAGTTGCGAATCTTGGCCGAGCCGAGAATCGCGATCGGGACGACGGGAGCGCCGCTCTCGAGCACCAGGCGGCCGATGCCGTGCTTGGCCTGTTCGGCAAGCAGGCCGGTGCGTGAGCGCCCGCCCTCGGGGTACATCACGACGACGCCGCCGCGTGCGAGGATCGCCTCGGCTGTGATGAAAGCCTCGTCGTCGCGGGCCCCGCGGCGGACCGGGAAGACGCCGCCCTGAAGGTAGACCCACTGCGCGAGCGGGCTGAACAGCTGCGACTTGGCCATGAAGCGCACCTTGCGGCGGATGAAGATGCCGACGAGGAAGTGGTCCATGTAGGAGAAGTGGTTCGGCGCGAGGATCACCGCGCCGGTCTCGGGCACGTTCTGCGCAGCAACGCTCCGCGCACGCAGCAGCGTCCAGGCGTAGAGCGAGCTGACGATCCTGACGAGGTCGTAGACGAAGCTCGGCCCGTGCGCTCGCGCCCACTCGTGGAAGCGGTCGAAGTACTCCGGCGGCCGCGGATCGGTGTAGACCTGCGGCCTCAAGCTCGAGAGCTTCTCGCTCACTGACCGCAGAGCTTATCCAGCCGATCAAGCCCGCATAAGCCCGGCGACGACGTTCTTTGCAGGGTGTTTGCGTGCGTGACGGCGTTGTCGGGGGCGCGAGTTATTGTCCGATCCGGTGACCGATGTCGCAGCTCACATCACGGGCGTGGTCTGGAAGATCGAATGCGCGGTGGGCGACACCGTCGGCGAAGGCGACACCGTTGTGGTGCTCGAGTCGATGAAGATGGAGATGCCCGTCGAGGCGGAGGGGCCCGGCACGGTGACCGAGATCCGATGCAGCGAGGGCCAAACGGTCCACGAAGGCGACACCCTCGTGGTGCTCGAGTAGGGTGCCGAGGATGCCGCCGCTGATCACCGAACAGGAGGCGCTGGAGCTCGGCGAGCTGTCCGGCCACGCCGAGATCGAGGCTCTTGTGGAGCGCGCCTGGCGGGCGCGCGTCGAGCGCTTCGGCGACTCGACCGACATGTGCTCGCTTGTCAACGCGAAGTCCGGCGGCTGCGCCGAGGACTGCGGTTTCTGTGCGCAATCGCGCTTCGCCGACGCCGACACGCCGATGCACGCGATGATGGAGCCCGAGCAGATGCTCGAACACGCGCGCGCGGCCGAGGCGGCGGGCGCTCACCGCTTCTGCATGGTCGCCCAGGGCCAGGGCCTCTCCAAGCGCGACTTCGAGAAGGTGCTGGCCGGCGCGCGGCTGGTCGCCGAGCACACCAATCTCAAGCGCTGCGCGTCGATTGGCCACATGTCGTCAGAGCGCGCCAGGGCGCTGCGCGAGGCCGGAATCCAGCGCGTCCACCACAACGTCGAGTCGGCCGAGAGCTTCTACCCCGAGGTCTCGACCACGGTCCGCTACGAGGCGCGCCTGCGCACGATCGCGGCGGTCCGCGAGGCCGGCCTGGAGACCTGCGTCGGCGGGATCCTCAACCTTGGCGAGACGCACGAGCAGCGCGTCGAGATGGCCTTCGAGCTCGCGGCGATCAACCCGACGAGCGTGCCGATCAATCTGCTGATCCCGCGCGCCGGGACGAAGTTCGAGGAGCGCGAGCTGATGGACCCCTGGGAGGCGGTCAAGTGGGTGGCCATCTTCCGGTTGATCCTGCCCGAGGCGCTCTTCCGCCTCTGCGGCGGACGCATCGAGAACCTCGGTGAGCTCGGGCCGATGGCGGTGCGGGCCGGACTCAACGGCGTGATGATGGGCAACTTCCTGACGGCGCTCGGCGCCACTCCGGCGGAGGACCGCGAGATGTTCGAGCGCCACGGCCTGAACGTCGCGCGCCAGCCCGACAATGGCGCCAACCCCCGTCCCGACAACCGCTCCGGATGGCTCGACGGCGAGGCCCCCGACGTGATCGAGCTCTACCCCGACCGGGAGGCCGAGTTGAAGCTCGCGCTGTGGGATCCCTCGACGCAGCTTCGTTACCGCGCGCGCCACGCCAAGGAGCACGCGAGGTGAACATCGGCGCGCAACTCGAGGCGTTGCGCGAAGCTGGCCTCTACCGCAGTACCCAGCTGATCAGCGGCCCGCAGGGGCCGCGCGTGATGATCGACGGCAGGCCGGTGCTGCTGCTGTGCTCGAACAACTACCTCGGCTTCGCCGACCACCCTCGCGTGCGCCAGGCCGCCGCGGATGCGGCGATGCGCTGGGGTGTCGGCGCGGGCGCCTCGCGCCTGGTCTCGGGCACGATGACGATCCACGAGCAGCTCGAGCAGCGCCTCGCGCAGTTCGAGGGAACCGAGTCGTGCGTGCTTTTCGGCTCCGGCTACCTCGCCAACGTGGGCGTCCTCAGCGCACTCGGCCGCGACGGTCATACGATCTTCTCCGACGCCCTCAACCACGCCTCGATCATCGACGGCTGCCGGCTGGCTCGCGCGGACACCTTCGTCTACCGTCACTGCGACGTCGACCATTTGGAGTCGGCGCTGCGCGAGCGCGGCCGCGAGGGCGATGTGATCGTGACCGACACGGTCTTCTCAATGGACGGCGACGTCGCACCGCTGGCCGAGATCGTCGCGCTCGCGCGGACCTACGGCGCGCTCGTCGTCGTCGATGAGGCCCACGCCACCGGCGCGCTCGGCCCGGGCGGCCGCGGCGCGGCTGCGGCGGCGGGGCTCGGGGGCGAGGTCGACGTGATCGTCGGCTCGCTCAGCAAGGCGCTCGGCTCCTACGGCGGCTACGTCTGCGCGCGCCGCGAGATCGTCGAGCTGATGCTCAACAGCGCGCGCGCCCTGATCTTCTCGACGGCGCCGCCGCCGCCCGCCGTCGCCGGGGCGCTCGCGGCGCTGGAGCTGCTGATCGAACAACCGCTGCGGCCGGAGAAGCTGCAGGCGCAGGCGATGGTCCTGCGCGACGAGCTCGCCATTGCCGATATGCGGCCGCCGCCGGGAGCAACCCAAATCATCCCGCTGATCGTCGGCGCGGCCGACGACGCCGTGCGCATGTCCGCGGCGGCGCTCGCGCGGGGAGTGTTCGCTCAGGCGATCCGACCGCCGACGGTGCCGCAGGGAAGCGCACGGTTGCGTCTGACCGTGATGGCTTCGCACACATCCTCCGAGCTCGCCGGAGCTGCGGCGTCGCTGCGCGCGGCCGCCGACGAGGTCGGCGTGCGCCTCGGCGTCGGCGTCGACTCGACCGAGCCGGTCGCCCGAGCCGCCTAGGAAGCCGCTGCGGTTGCTCCGCGGCTGCTTCGTCACCGGGTCGGACACGGGCGTCGGCAAGACGGTGGTGGCGGCGGCGATCGTGGCCAGCCTGCGCGCGCGCGGCGAGCCGGTGTCCGCTCGCAAGCCCGTTCTGACCGGACTTGACGAGCCCGATCCGCTCGTCCCCTTCGACCACGAGCTGCTCGCGCTCGCCGGCGGCGGGACGCCTGAGGAGGTCGCACCGCTGCGCTACGGGCCGGCGGTGTCGCCGCACCTGGCGGCCGAGCTCGCGGGCGCCGCGATCGACGTCGACGCGCTGCTCGCGGATCTCCGCGCCGCCCCCGCGCCCGTGGTCGTCGAGGGCATCGGCGGCCTGCTCGTGCCGCTCGCCGCCGGCTGGGACGTGCGCAGGCTCGCGCTCGAGCTCTCACTCGGCGTGGTCGTCGCCGCGCGCCCCGGCCTCGGAACGATCAACCACACGCTGCTGACGCTCGAGGCGGCACGCTCGGCCGGGCTCGATCTGCGCGCGGTCGTGCTGACTCCGTGGCCGAGTGAGCCCGGGACGCTCGAGCGATCCAACCGCGCCACGATCGAACGGCTCGGCGACATCGAGGTGGCCACGCTCGCGGCGTTGCCGGAGCTCTCGGCCTCAGCGCTCGCCGCCGCCGGCTCGCGGCTTGGCTACGAGTCCTGGCTGAGCTGAGCTCTCGCCCGCCGCAGCCGCCTCGCCGAGGGCGCTCGCACCAGCGTCACGCGGCGCCGGCGCGCCATCACGCGGCCGATCACCAGCACGGCGACCGACCCGACGGCGAGCGCGCGCAGCGCCATGCGACCGTCGTCGATCCGCTCGAATCGCGTCCCCTGCGGCCCGATCTCGATGAAGCCGACCGGCCGAGCGTCGAGCGCGCCGCCACCGCCACCGCCGGAGCCGCTGCCGGCAGCGTCGTTGCCGAAGCCCCAGCCGCCGGCCGTGCGGACGCTCGCGACCGGGATCACCGTGCGGTCCTTGAGCTCCACCGGCCGGCCGAAACACAGCCGCGCGCCGGTCAGTCGCGCCAGCGCGCGCTGAGCAGGCGGCAACGCCGGCAAGGAGGTCTTGGCCACGATCAGTCGTCGTAGGGCGTGAAGTCGCGCTTGCGCGCCCCGCACACCGGACAGAACCAGGTGTCTGGGATGTCCTCGAACGCCGTGCCGGGCGGGATCCCGCCGTCGGGGTCGCCATCGGCCACGTCGTAGATGTAGCCGCAGGACTCGCAGTGCCAGCGCTGCGCGCGAACTGTCTCGGTCGACATGGGTTGCAAGTCTAGAGCGCCGCCTGGCCGGACCGACCACACGCGGAGCGTGGAAGGTCTAACTTCTTCGCTCATCGTGAGCACGGTCGAGCCCCGCGAGGCGGCGACGGTGATCCTTCTGCGCAGCGGATCGCCGTTTCAGATCCTGATGGTCGCGCGCAACCCGGCGACGCGCCTGGCCGGCGGGGCGTGGGTCTTTCCCGGTGGCGGCGTCGAGGAAGATGACGGCAGCGGCGAGGAGCGTCTGCGCGTGGCCGCGGTCCGCGAGCTCGCCGAGGAGGCAGCGATCACGGGCATCGACCCGGATGAGCTGGTGCATTTCTCCCGCTGGATTGCGCCCGCAAGCCTTCCCGTCCGCTTCGACACGCACTTCTTCCTGGCCCGCGCACCCGACGGCCAGGAGCCCGAGGTCGACGGCGTCGAATGCGTCGCCGCCGGCTGGTTCACCGCGTCCCAGATGCTCTCCAACGAGCGCGCCGGCGCGTTTCCGCTGCTGTTCCCGACGCGCAAGCACCTCGAGTGGCTGCGCGATTTCAATTCGATCGAGGAGCTGCTCGAGGCGGCGGCAAGCGCCGAGGTGCTGCCGGTCCGCCCGCGGCTTCGCCATCCCGGCGACCCCGGCACCGCGCTGCTGCCGGGCGAGCCCGGCTACGACGCGGCGACCGGCTGAAGCGCCGCCGTCCCCGGCGGCACGGCGACGCACCGGCGCCGCCGCTCACAGGCGACGGCGGCGTCGCGCTAGGGTGAGCCGCTGGCGGCGGTGTGCGGGCGCCGAGACCCGGCTGGCGCGCACTTGAGGCGAAGCGGGAAGGGCGGCGCGTCGATGCGATTCGGACTGTTCGGAGGGCCGGCTGCCGAGCCGGACCGCGTCGGCTTTGAGCACACCTACCACCACTTCGCCCGCTACGCAGTCGAAGCCGAGGCGCTCGGCTTCGCGAGCGTCTTCCTCACCGAGCATCACTTCACCGGGCTCGGTCAGGCGTCCTCACCACTGACGCTGCTCGCGCACCTCGCGGGGCGCACGACCACGCTGCGGCTGGGCACCGCGGTCACGGTGCTGCCCTGGCACGACCCGCTGTTGATCGCCGAGCAGGCGGCGACAGTCGATGTGCTCTCGCATGGCCGTCTCGACTTCGGCGTCGGCCGGGGCTTTCGCGCTGCCGAGTTCGCCGGCTTCGTTCAGTCGATGGACGACGCGGCCGAGCGCTACGGCGAGGCGCTTGCGCTGATCCGCCGCGCCTGGACGGCGGACGGCCGCTGGTCGCACGAGGGGCGGTTCTGGCGCTACGCGGACGTCCTCGCCGAGCCCGCGGCCGTGCAGAGGCCGCATCCCCCGATCTGGGTCGGCGCCGGCAGCCCCGCCTCACTGACGGCGGCCGCCGACGAGGGCTTTCGCTTGCTGCTCGACCAGGTCGCGAGCTTCGAGACGATCGCCGAGCGGCTCGCGCTCTACCGCGAGCGGGTCATCGAGCTCGGCGGCGAGTTCCGCGCTGAGCGCGATGTCGCCGTGACGCGCTCGTTGCACCTCGTGGACAACGCCGATGAGCGTGAGGCGGCGATCCGCCGGCGGGTCGCGGGGTTCGCCGAGGTTGCGAAGCTGACCAACGACGCTGCCGGACCCCGCAACCGGATGGCCGCCGATTACACCTCCGACATCCGCGCGGCGACGGAGGCGGGAGCGATCATCGGCGACGCGGACGAGTGCGTCGAGCGGCTCGAGCGGCTGCGCGACGCGGGCGTCGAGTACGTCCTGCTGATCGACCGCGAGAACTCGCTGGAGACGCTGCGCGCGTTCGCCCGCGAGGTGATGCCACGGCTCACACCCGCCCCGCTGGCGAGCGAGCGTTAGCAACCGGCGGCTCGCGCGTCGGTGTCTCGGGCGTTGGCGCTCAGGTGGCGAGCGGGGCCGACTCCTCGTCGCGGATCACGTGCAGCACGGCGTTGATCAGCGCGAGGTGTGTGAAGGCCTGCGGGAAATTGCCGAGGTGGCGGCCGCTCAGCGGATCGAGCTCCTCGGCGTAGAGGTCGAGCGGCGAGGCCAACGCGAGCAGCCGCTCGCAGAGGGCGCGCGCGCGGCGGCGCTCGCCGATCTCGAGCAGACCGGAGACCAGCCAGAACGAGCACATCAGGAACGAGCCCTCGTGCGCCCCCGCCAGCCCGTCGTCGGTCTGGTCGGTGCGGTAGCGCAGGACCAGGCCCTGCTCGGTCAGCTCGCTCTCGATCGCCAGCACGGTCGCGCGGACGCGATGGTCGTCGGCGGGCAGGAAGCGGACGAGCGGGATCAGCAGGTTCGAGGCGTCGAGCGTAACGGTGTCGTAGTGCTGGACGAAGACGCCGCGCCCGTCGACGCCGCGGTCGCAGATGTCGGCATGGACCTCGTTGGCGACCGCGCGCCAGCGGTCGGCCAGCGCGTCGCGCCCGCGGCGAGCCGCGAGCCGGGCGGCGCGGTCGAGGGCGACCCAGCACATCAGCTTCGAGGAGACGTAGTGGCGCGGCTCCCCGCGCGCCTCCCAGATGCCCTGGTCGGGCTGCTGCCACACGCTCAGGGCGCGCTCGGCCTGCGCCTCGATCACCGGCCACAGCCGCTGCGAGCTGTGACCGTAGCGCTTGGTGTGCAGGTAGAGCGAGTCGAGCACCGCCCCGTAGACGTCGTTCTGGCGTTGCCGCGCCGCCTCGTTGCCGATCCGCACCGGCCGGGCGCCCTCGTAACCGGTGAGGTGGTCGAGCGTCTGCTCGGTCAGATCGCGCTCGCCGGCGATGCCGTACATGATCTGCAGAGAGCCGTCGGGGTTGCGCTCGAGGTCCGCGACGTACTGGATGAAATCGTCTGCCTCCCAGCTCAGGCCGAGCGAGGACAACCCCCACAGCGTGAGCGTGGCGTCTCGCATCCACGTGAAGCGGTAATCCCAGTTGCGCTCGCCGCCGGGCGTCTCTGGCAGCGATGTGGTCGGCGCGGCGACCACGGCGCCGGTCGGGGCGTATGTGAGCCCCTTCAGCACGAGCGCCGAGCGCTGAAGCTGTGCGCGCCAGCGATGGTCCGGAAAGCGACCGGTGTCGAGCCAGTTGCGCCAGTACTCGGCGGTCACGCCGAG
>DATNHQ010000039.1:0-8130 GCA_035604915.1 Solirubrobacteraceae bacterium | reverse complement strand
CCAGCCGGTCATGTTGTAGCCCTTCGAGAGCGAGAAGACCTCGACGCCGACGTCCTTTGCGCCCGCCGTGGCGAGGAACGACGGCGCCACGTAGCCGTCGTAGGTCGTCTCGGAGTAGGCGTTGTCGTGGACGATCAGGATATCGTTGGCCGCGCCGAACTCGACCAGGCGCTCGAAGAAGCCGTCCGGCACGACCGCCCCGGTCGGGTTGTTGGGGTAGTTGACGAACAGCAGCTTGGCGCGCTTGCGCGTGGCGGCGTCGATCGCGTCGAGGTCGGGGATGAAGCCGAGCGCCGGCACGAGCGGCATCAGCACCGCCTGGGCGCCCGCCAGCAGCGGGCCGCCGGTGTAGACCGGGTAGCCGGGATCTGCGGCGAGCGCGACGTCATCGGGGTCGAGAAAGGCGATGTTGAGGTTGAAGATGCACTCCTTGGCTCCGATCGCCGGCATCACCTCGCCGTCCATCTCCAGCTCGACGCCGAAGCGGCGGTCGTAGAAGCCGGCGATCGCCTCGCGGAACTCCTCGCGGCCGCGGTTTGACGGATAGGTGTGCGTCGAGGGGTTCGCGACCGCGCGCTGGGCCGCCTCGACGATCGGCGCGAAGGTCGCCACGTCGGGATCGCCGATCGCCAGCGTGATCACGTCGATCCCGGCCGCCCGCTTCTCGGCGATCTTGCGCTCGAGCTGCGCGAACAGGTACGGCGGGATGCGCTCGAGGCGCTCACTGTGTCTCATCTAGCTCCTTGCGAAAGTCTTCGCCAAGCGTACCCGCGCAGACGGCCAGCGCCCAACCGGTCAAGGTCACCTCGAGCGCCTCCCCCAGCGCGACGCTCAGCTCGCCTCCGTCGAGCGACACCGTGATCGCGCGTGGGCCGCCGGCGAGGTGGTAGGCGATCGCCGCACCGCACGCGCCGGTGCCCGACGACATCGTCTCGCCGACGCCGCGCTCGAAGATGCGCACGCGGATCGCGCCCGGGGCAAGCTCGCGGTACCAGGAGACGTTCGTGCGGTTCGGGAACAGCGCGTGGCGCTCGATCGCCGGCCCGATCGCCGCCAGCTCGAGCGTCTCGAGATCCTCGCAGGCGATCGCGCACTGCGGGTTGCCGACGGAGACGTGCTGGAAGCTCCAACGGCGGCCGCCGGCCTCGAGCTCGCCGCGGCCGTCCGCGCCACCCGCGGGGTAGTCCTTCGACTGCGTGGCGGCGCGGCCCATCTCGATCGCGGCGCTCGCGGGGCCGGTGATCCTGGCGCGGATCGGCCCGGCGGCGGTGAGGATCGCGAAGTCGTCGCTGTGCGCGCGACCGCGGCGGCGCAGATAGATCATCGCCTGGCGCGAGCCGTTGCCGGACAGCTCCGACTCCGAGCCATCGGGATTGAAGATGCGCAGCTGCGCCACGTAACGCTCGTCCTCGCTCGGCGAGAGCAGCAGGATGCCGTCGGAGCCGATCCCCAGGTGCGGGTGGCAGAGCTTGCGCACCCGCTCGGAGGTCAGCTCCCACGGGAGCTCGGCCGATTCGACGATCAGGTAGTCGTTGCCGAGGGCCTGCCATTTCTCAAAGCGCATGGAGCGGGCGATCATTGCAGCGCGGCCGCCAGCTCGTCGGGCGAGCGGCCGGTGACGTCGAGCAGCTCGACGCCGGCGAGCTTGCGCATCCAGGTCAGCTGGCGGCGGGCGTAGTTGCGCGTGCGCCGCTTCATCGCCTCGACGTCGCCGAGCAAGAGCTCCTCGAATCCGAGCGCGGCGCGGGCCGTGCTCGACGCGCCCGCACGATGCGCTGCGCGCACCTCCTCGATCACGCCGGCGGCGACCATCGCGTCGACGCGGGCGTCGACGCGCGCGTAGAGCTCCGCTCGCTCCATCGTCAGGCCGATCAGGCGCGTCGGGTGGCGCACGTCGGCGCTCCACAGCTGCGAGTCGCCCTGCGGCTGCTCGAGCGCGCCGATCTCCTCGAGCTCCAGCGCGCGCACGATGCGGTGGCGGTCGGCGGGGTCGATTCCCGCAGCCGCCCAGGGCGCGCGCTGCTCGAGCAGCTCGTGCAGCGCCTGCGGGCCGCGCCGCTCGAGCTCGGCGTTCCAGCGCTCGCGCACGCCGGGCGGCGGCGGCGGGCGCAGCTCGAGCTCGGTCAGCGCGGCGCGCAGGTACAGGCCGGTGCCGCCGATCACGATCGCCGTGGCGCCGGCGCCCAGCAGCGAGTCGATCTGCGCGTGCGCGAGCGCGGCGTACTCGGCGACGCTGAAGCGCGCGTCGATCGGCACGAACGAGACGAGGCGGTGCTCGAGCTCGCGCTGTTGCGCCGCGCTTGCGACGCCGGTCAACAGCTCCAACCCACGGTACACCTGCAGCGCGTCGGCCGACACCGCAACCGGCTTCTCGCCGCGCGCGCGCAGGCGCCGCGCGAGCGCCAGCGCCACGTCGGTCTTGCCGACGGCGGTGGGGCCAAATACCGCTATCACGGTGCGCATCGGCTCAGTATCTTGAGCGACATGTCTGTTCGCATCGGAGCCGGGCTCTCCCGCACCCGCGACGCGCGCGTCGGAGCGATCGAGGCGGCCCAGGCCGCCGCCTCAGGCCTCGCGGGCGCCCGCGCCGATGTGGCCGTCGTCTTCGCCTGCGGTGACCACCTGGCGGCGCCTGAGGCGGTCCTGGAGGGTGTGCACGAGGCGCTCTGCCCGGCGCAGCTGGTCGGCTGCGGCGCCTCCGGGGTGCTCGCCGACGGCGCCGAGGTCGAGGACGGCACCGCGGTTGCCGTCTGGGCCGCGGCGCTGGATGGCGGCTCGGTGCGCTCGTTCCGCGCGAACGCGCCGCATGGCGATGATGACGACGACGAGGAGGAGACGGGGCCGACCGTCGACGTCAAGGCGGCGGCGAACGCGACCGCGGTGCTCGTCTTCCCCGACGCCTACAGCTTCGACACCGAGGCGATGCTGGCCGCGCTGCGCGAGAGCTGCCCGCAGGTGCCGGTGCTCGGCGGCCTCGCGAGCGCGCGCACCTTCGATGGCACCGCCGCGCTGTTCCATGACGAATCGGTGCTCGAGCAGGGAGCGGTCGGGCTGCTGTTCGAGGGCGTGCCGGTGCACACCTGCGTCTCGCAGGGCGCCTCGCCGCTGGGGCCGGAGCTGACGATCACCGCGGCCGAGGGGCAGGTGATCCACGAGCTCGCGGGCAAGCCGGCGCTCGTGAAGCTGCGCGAGGTCTTCGACGAGCTTGACGAGCGCGAGCGCGCCCTCGTCGCCGGTGGCCTCTTCCTCGGCATCGTGATCGACGCCGGCAAGCCCGAGTACGAGCACGGCGACTTCCTCGTGCGCGGCGTCGTCGGCGCCGACACCGAGCAGGGCTCGGTCGCGCTGAGCGCCAACCTGCGCGCCGGCCAGGTGGTTCGCCTGCACGCCCGCGATGCGCGCAGCGCCGACCGCGATCTCGAGCGCGCGCTGCGCCAGCGGCGGGCCACGCTCGGCGAGCGCTCGCCCGCCGGCGCCCTCTGCTTCACCTGCAACGGGCGTGGGCGTGGCCTCTTCGGCGTGCCCGATCACGACGCGAGCGCGCTCGCGCGGGCGCTCGCCGGGGCACCCGTGGCCGGTTTCTTCGCCGCCGGCGAGATCGGCCCGGTCTCCGGGGAGAGCTTCCAGCACGCGTTCTCGGCGAGCGTCGCGGTCTTCGCCGGCTGATGGCGGTGCGCCTCGAGGGCTCGCGCGTCCTGTTGACGGGGGCAAGCGGCGGGCTCGGCGGCACGCTCGCGCGCCGCCTGGCGGCCGCCGGCGCCCAGCTGGTGCTGACCGGCCGGCGCGCCGAGGTGCTCGATGCGCTCGCACTCGAGCTCGGCGCACGCGCCGTCCCCGCCGACCTCGCCAGTCGCGAGGAGCTCGAGCGGCTGCTCGCCGCCGCCGGCGGGGTCGACATCCTCATCGCCAACGCCGCGCTGCCGGCCTCCGGGCGGCTGGCTGCGCTCGAGCCCGATCACGTCGACCGTGCAATCGAGGTCAACCTGCGCGCGCCCGTCGCGCTCGCACACCGCCTCGCCCCCGCGATGGTGGCGCGCGGCAGCGGGCACCTCGTCTTCATCGGATCGCTGTCGGGCAAGGCGGCGAGCGGCGGTGCCTCGCTGTACTGCGCCACCAAGTTCGGCCTGCGCGGCTTCGCGCTGGCGCTGCGCAGCGAGCTCGCTCCCGCGGGCGTCGGCGTCTCGATCGTCTCGCCGGGGTTCATCGCCGACGCCGGGATGTTCAGCGACACCGCGATCAAGCTCCCCCGCGGCATGAGCACCACCACCTCGGCGCAGGTCAGCGAGGCGGTCGTGCGTGCGATCGTGCGAAACCGCGGTGAGATCGACGTGGCGGCGCCGGCGATGCGCCTCGGCGCCGACGCCGCCAACCTCGCGCCCGCGCTGGCGGCGCGCGTCGGCCGGATGATCGGCGCGGAGGCGCTGGCGCTCCAGTTCGAGCAGCGCCAGGCCGACAAGCGTTAGCTGCCGCGGCGCATTCAGAACAGGCTCCCCTGCGGCTGCGCGCGCACGCTCGGCCGCCGCTCACGCGCACGCTCGAGCGGCCGCTCCGCGCGCGGTCGCTCAAAGCGGGGCGCCGCGGCCGCGCGCGGGCGGCCCTGCGGGCGCACCAGCTCGCCCAGGCGCCGGCGCTCCTGCGCGGACAGGTAGGCGCCGGTGCCGTACAGCTCGCCGTAGTGCTCGAGCAGATCGGGGCGCTCCGCCGCCAGCCAGTCGAGGAAGACCTCGCGGACGCCGGCCCGCAGGTGCAGCGCGATCGGGGTGACGTTGCGCGCCCCCGCCGCGCGGGCGCGCGCGACGATCTCGCGCACCGCACGCGGGTCGTCGTTGATGCCGGGCATCAGCGGCGCGACCAGGACGCTCGTCGGCACGCCCGCCCGCGTCAGCTGCGCGATCGCTTCCAGGCGCGCCGCGGGATGGGGCGTGTGCGGCTCGGTCGCGCGCCAGGCGCGCTCATCGAGCGTCGGCACGGAGAAGGCGGCGCTGAGCAGCCCCTCGCCGGCCAGCTCGCGCAGCAGTTCGATGTCGCGCAGCAACAGCGGCGACTTCGTCAGCACCGAGCACGGCGTGGCGCTCTCGAGCAGCGCGCGCCAGATCCCCGGCATCAGCCGGTAGCGCGCCTCGACCCACTGGTAGGGGTCGGTGTTGGTGCCCAGGGCGACGTGTTCGCGCGTCCAGCTCGGCCTCGCCAGCTCGCCGCGCAGCACCTCCGGCGCGTTGACCTTGACGACGATCTCGCGCTCGAAGTCGCGGCCCGCGTCGAGGTCGAGGTAGCGGTGCGTCGGCCGCGCGAAGCAGTAGACGCACGCGTGCGTGCAGCCGCGGTAGGGGTTGATCGTCCAGCGAAACGGCACCGGCGAACGCTCCGGGACGCGGTTGAGCACCGAGCGGGCGCGCACCTCGTAGAAGCGAATGTCGAGCGCCTCCGGCGCGTCGAAGCGCCTCACCACCGCCTCGTCGCGGTAGCCGGGCAGGCGCCGCTGCTCCTCGTCGCTCAGCGTCAGGTTCGCCCATCGCATACGAACATATGTTCGCATGTCCAGCGGCGGAAAGGCTCCCCGGCTGACGCAGGCTACGAATCTTGCCCCGCCCAAGTGGGTACATACCTAAGGGCGGTTTTCTGTCCACCGTCGACGTCACCATTAGCGGACGGCTCGCGGGCCAAACCCCGCCCCCTGGTCCGCAGCGGAGAGAGCGTGGAAGGAGGGGCAATGTCCAGATCGTTGCCGTTTCACACCGTCAAGCGCGGCGCACCGCAGGTGTTCCACAACAACGACGCATGCGACGAGGGCAACCGCATCGAGCCCGCCAACTGGCGCGCCGGCGACGGCGCCCTGCCGCTGTGCGGCGAATGCGCACGGCGCAACGCTGCCGCGCGACCGCACGCGCCGCAACGGCCGCGCCCAGGTGTCGCCGCCGGCCACGACGCTCGAGAGGCGCGCTGAGAGCCGCCAAGAACCGCATTCGGCAGCGCTACACTCGGACGATGACGATTCACTCGGTGCACGTCAGGGCCGGGCGACCCCAGCGCGAGGAGAGGCTCCCGCGCGTTCCGCGTTTCGCCCGTCGCAAGACAGGCGAGGCGCGAGCGCCGGGACTGCCGTTCCGCCGCTTCCTGGCGCACGCTCCCAAGCAGCCGGACGCCGAGCGCGAGCAGCAGGACGCTTCTCAGCCGCCGCGGTAGCCTGCGCGCGCGGCCGAGCCGGCCTGGGCTCGCCGCTGGTCGGGTTGGCGCATGCGCCAACCCGCGGCTGGGTGCATGCACCCAGCCGGCCCAGATCAGCCCCGGTCGTCTGCGATCAGGCGCCGTAGCGGCCCGATCGCAGCCTCGATCGCCGCGCGCTCGGGCGGGTCCAGGCGCTGCAGCCGCTCGGTCAGCCAGACCGTGCGGCGAGCGCGCACCGCGACCAGCTTGCGGGCGCCGGCGGCGGTGATCGTGAGGCCGACGCGGCGGCGGTCGGTCTCCGAGCGCAGGCGCTCGATCAGCTTCGCTCGCTCCAGGCGGTCGACGAGGCCGGAGGCGGTCGGCGTCGCGATCCGCTCGCGCTCGGCGAGCTCGCCGACGCCGATCCCCGGGTTCTCGGAGATCAGGTAGAGCAGCGTCACCTGGCCGCCGGTGACGCCCAGGTGCGCGCTCTCCTTGCGCAGCTCGCGCCCGAGCCGCACGAGGATTGGCCGCAGCTCGTTGGCGACGCCGCTCGGCGACTCAGCCGGCCCGGGCAAGCAGTCGCTCCTCGCCCGACAACGTCTGGCTCGTGGCGGCGTGGACCTCGACGGCCGCGAGCTCGCCGGCGGCGGCGAGGCCGGCGAAGTTGACGACCTTGTTGTGGCGCGTGCGACCGCGCAGGCGCTCGGGGTCGGTGCGGCTCGAGCCCTCGACCAGCACCTCGACGGTGCGCCCGACGAAACGCTGGGCGCGCTCGCGGGCGCGGCGCTGGACGGCCTCGACGAGGCGCTCCATGCGGGCCACCTTCTGCGCGTGCGGGATGTCGTCCGGGAGCGTCGCGGCCTCGGTGCCGCGGCGCGGCGAGAAAATGAAGGTGAAGGCGCCGTCGTAGCCGACCGCCTCGACCACCGACAGCGTCTGCTCGAAGTCCTCCTCGGTCTCGCCGGGGAAGCCGACGATGATGTCGGTCGTCAAAGCGACGTCGGGCACGTGCTCGCGGATCAGCGCGACGCGGTCGAGGTAGCGCTCGCGATCGTAGGTGCGGCGCATCGCGCGCAGGATCCGCGAGGAGCCCGACTGCAGCGGCAGGTGGATGTGCTCGCACAGCGACGGCAGCTCGGCGTGGGCGCGGATCACGTCCTCGCGCATGTCCTTGGGGTGCGGGCTCGTGTAGCGGATCCGCTCAAGCCCCTCGATGGCGTCGAGCGAGTGCAGGAGCGCAGCGAAGCTGGCGCGGTCGGGGCGCAGGTCGCGGCCGTAGGAGTTGACGTTCTGGCCGAGCAACGTGATCTCGCGGACGCCGTCGTCCACCATCAGCCGCGCGTGCTCGATCAGCTCGGCGGGCGGGCGGCTGACCTCGCGCCCGCGCGTGGAGGGCACGATGCAGTAGGAGCAGGCGCAGTTGCAGCCGACGCTGACCTGCAGCCAGCCCTGGAACGCCCGCGCGCGCTTGGCCGGCAACTCGCCCGTGAAGCCCTCGAACTCGAAGTAGCCCTGAGCACTCAGCGAGTCGCTGGTGAGGAACTCGGCGAGGCGGTGCACCTGGCCGGGCCCGAAGGCGACATCGACGAACGGAAAGCGTGCGAAGACCTCGTCCTTGAGCGACTGCGCCCAGCAGCCGCCGACGCCGACCACGCGCGTGGGGTCCTCGCGCTTGAGCCGCTTGGCCTCCCCCAGGTGCGCGATCAGGCGGTTGTCGGCGGCCTCGCGGATCGAGCAGGTGTTGAAGAGGATCAGGTCGGCCTGCGCGCGCTCGCCGGCCTCCTCGTAGCCGAGCGACTCGAGCATGCCGCGCATGTGCTCGGAGTCGTGCTCGTTCATCTGGCAGCCGAAGGTGGTGACGTGATAGCGCCTCACGCCCGCAACGGTACCTTGCGGGACGCGCGGCGGGGTGTGCGCGCCCCCGCCCGCCGCTTCGAGCGCCGCTCCGCGCCGGCGGTCACATGATCGTCACCGCACGGTCAC
>DATNHQ010000038.1:0-2706 GCA_035604915.1 Solirubrobacteraceae bacterium | reverse complement strand
CGCGGGCGGAGTTGTTTTGATCGCGTCAGCGGTGTCGCAGCCTGACCGCATGGCAGACCGGTCGGGCCAGCCGCTGACTTGCAAGCACTCGCCGAACTCATTCACCGACGCGCCCGCACGGTCCTCGTACTGACGGCGTTGGCCACCGTCGCGGCGGGAGTCGTCGGTGCCGGAGTCGTCGGCTCGCTGAGCAACGGCGGCAACTCTGACCCGAGCGCCCCCAGCGTCGTCGCGCAGCGGCAGATTGTCGCGGCGACCGGCGTACCGTCGGATCCCGCGATCGTGGCGCTCGTGCGCACCCCGGGCCCTGTGCTCGGCAGCCAGGGACGAGCGCTGGTGGCGCGTGTCGTGCGCGAGATGCGCTCGCCGGCGCCCGTCGCCCGGGTGCTCAGCGTTCTCGATGCGCCGCGTCCATCGTTGCTGATCTCCCGTGAGGGCCACGCGACAGTCGTCCTTGGCTACATCGCCGCGCGAGCCTCCGACAGCGCCGCCACCGCCGCGGCCGAGCACATCAAGCACGACCTCGATCGACTGCGCGGGGTCACGGTCGGCGGCAGTCAGCTCACCTTCAGCCAGCTCGACGATGCGATCTCCTCGCAGCTGCCGAAGGTGGAGTTGATCGCCTTCTCGATTCTGCTGCTGCTGTCGCTGATCGCGTTCCGCGGCCTGATCGCGGCGTCTCTGCCCCTGATCGTCGGCGCGATCGCCGTTGCCGGGAGCCTGCTGATCATGCGAGCGCTGGCGCAGGTGACCTCGCTGTCGGTCTACTCGCTCAATCTCGTCACCGGTCTCGGCCTCGGCCTTGCGATCGACTACTCGCTGTTCATCGTCTACCGCTACCGCGAGGAGCTGGCGCGCTGCGGTCACTGCTCCGAGGCGCTCGAGCGCACGCTTGCGACGGCCGGGCGCACCGTCGCATTCTCATCGCTGACGGTGGCTGTCGCGCTGCTCTCGCTGCTGGCCTTCCCGCAGCGGATGCTCTCCTCGATGGGAATCGCCGCGGCGATCGTGACCGTCTTCGCCGCGACCGCGGCGCTGATCCCGCTGAGTGCGATCCTGACGCTGCTCGGCCCGCGCGTCAATGCGCTGTCGCCCGCCTTCCTGCAGCGCGCACGCACGCGGACGGAGGGCCCGCCCGAGAACGGGCGCTGGTATCGGCTCGCGATGGCGGTCATGCGCCGGCCCGCGCTCGCGGCGCTCGCCGCCGCGGCCTGCCTGCTCGCCGCCGGCCTGCCGGCGCTGAAGCTCCACCTCGGCTCGACCGACTCGCGCGTGCTGCCGCCGGGCACGAGCGCGCGCGTCGTCGACGCCACGCTCGCCACCCAGTTCGCCGCCAACGCGGCCAATCCCGTCGTCGTGCTCGTGCACGCGCCGGCGCGCGCCGCCACCGAGCTCGCCCACTACCGGGCGGCGCTTGCGCGGCTGCCCGGCGTCGCGGCCGTGCTGGCGCCCGGGCGGATCGCGGCGGGCCTCTGGCGCGTTGACCTGCTGGCGTCCGCGCCCCCCCTGAGCGCCTCCTCGCAGCGCCTGATCGGCGAGATCTACGCGATGCGCGCGCGCTATCCCGTTGCGCTCACGGGCGTCGCGGCGGGGCAGTACGACGAGCATCTGAGCCTGCGCTCGCACGTGGCGCTGGCGCTGCCGATCCTCGCTGCGACGACGCTGCTGGTGCTGTTCATGATGACCGGATCGGTCGTTCTGGCGATCAAGTCGCTGCTGATGAACCTGCTGACGCTGTGCGGCGCCTTCGGGATGCTCGTGTTCATCTTCCAGGACGGCCGGCTGCAGAGCCTGCTCGGCTACACCGGCACCGGCTCGCTCGAGCAGACCAACATGATCATCCTGTTCATCATCGCCTTCGGCCTCTCCACCGACTACGGCGTGTTCCTGCTCGCCCGCATCAAGGAGTCCCATGACGCCGGCGCGAACGACCGCGTCGCTGTCGCGACGGGGCTCGAGCGCAGCGGGCGCGTCGTCAGCGCGGCTGCGCTGCTGTTCTGCGCGGCCGTCGGGTCGCTGTCGGTTTCGAGTGTCGCCTCGCTCAAGGAGTTCGGGGCCGGCGCGGCGCTGGCCGTGATCATCGACTCGACGCTCGTGCGCGCGATCATGGTCCCCGCGTTGATGGCGCTGCTCGGCCGCGCCAACTGGTGGGCGCCGTCGCCGCTGCGGCTGCTGGCCGGGCGCTCCTGGGCGCATCCGACCGACGTCGTCCGCGGGCGCATTGCCGCGGAGCCGCCGTCCGCGCCCGCCAGATCGGGCAGCTGAGCGCCAGGCGACCGCGGCTCAGGCCGCATGCTCAGTCGACGCGCTTGCCGAACCCCAACGACGGCGCAGGACCGAGCCCTGACGGCCGCTCGAGCCGATCCCGGGGGCCCACGCGCGCGACCCAGGCGCTGAAGGTGCTGTGCCCGAAGCCGTCGGTGAAGCTGACCGTGATGACCCGTGCCATGTGCCGGCGCGAGCGCGTGCCGTCGCCGATCAGGACGTACCAACGATAGGGCTTCTTGAGCAGCTCGTAGTAGGTGCCGAGGCGCACGACGGCGCCGTTGGAGAGGACGAGGTCGCCGTGGCGCACGAGGCCGAAGCGCACCGCCGGCTCCATCGGCTGCGTCGAAACGTTCTGCGCGCCGAGCGAGAACCTGACCGTCGTGTGGGCGGGGATGACCTGGTCGAGGCGCGCGACGATCGCGGCGATCGGTCGGTACT
>DATNHQ010000037.1:0-27701 GCA_035604915.1 Solirubrobacteraceae bacterium | reverse complement strand
GCACCCTCGAAAACCTCCGCGTCCGCCTCGCCACACGCTTCGCCGCCCTCGCCGCCGCCATCGCCCTCAACCACCGACTCGGCCGCCCCAGCCGCAGCATCGTCAGCTACACCGCATAAACCCGTGGCACTACTCATCTAGGGGCGGCCGGCGGCCAGAGCTTCGAGCAGCGCCGGCAGCGTGACGCCGCTGACGCGCACTAGCTTGGAGCGTCCGCGCGCCCCGCGCAGGACCTCGACGCGAGAGGGCGCCACCCGTGCGTGTTCCGCTATCAGCCGACACAGCGCGCGGTTGGCCTCGCCCGCGACCGGCGGCGCGCTGACGCGCGCGTGCAGGACGCCGTCGCGCACGCCGAGGAGCTCGTCGCGCGAAGCGCGCGGCTGCAGGCGGACCTCGATCCGAGCCTCGTCCACTGAGACGACTGTAGAGCGCGCGACGCGCGAACTAAGCTGCGGGTCATGGGCGATCGCGCCAAGGCACTGCGCGACGGCCGCCTCGTCGCGGTGAGCGCAGCAGCCGCGGGTGACGGCGCCGAGATCCCGCGCCTGCTCGCGGCGGTCGACGACCCGCGCAGCGACGCGTTCGCGCATGCACACGAGCCGGGCGCTGCCGCGGCGACGCTCGTCGCGCGGGCGCTCGAGGGCGGCGCGCTCCTAGGCTATGCGGCGTTGGTAGCGGCCGCCGGCGGCGAGGCGCACGGCGATTTCTTCTGCGCGGTCGACCCCGCCGCCACCGGTCTCGGCCTTGGCACGCTGCTACTGCGCACGGCGGCGAGCGCGGCTGACGAGCGCGGCCTGCGGACGCTGCGGGTGGCGCTGCACCCGCAGGCGCGGGCGCTCGCCGCGATGCTGCGCGATTGCGGACTGCGCTCGCACTGGGACCTCGAGCACCCTGTCGCCCACGTCGAGCTGCTGCTCGGCCAGCGCCGGCCTGGCTGGGCGACCCCCTGACGGGCGCCGCGCGCTCGCTTCACTCCATCGCGCCGATCGGTTAGGCTCGCGCCCGTGTTCGAGCTGCTGGCCGCGACCACGACCTTCCACGACAAGAGCAAGACGGCGTTCTTCATCGCCGCCGGAGTGCTCGTCGCGTGGGCGATCCTCGTCTCGGCGGTCGGCATCCGCAGCCCGCGCTTCCCCGCCTCCGCGGCGCAGGGCCGCACCGCGATGGCGATCACGGCGGTGCTCGTGGCGTTCGCCGGGGCGATGGCGGTCGTCACCGCCAAGACGCCGCCGGGCGCTCCGCCCTACCGCACCGGCGCCCTGACCAACGGCGTCACGCCGCAGGCGACGCCGGTCGGAGCGGCACCGCAGGCCACCAACGGCGGCCCGCTCGCGCTGTCAGCCGACCCCACCGGCCAGCTCGCCTACAACACGAAGACGCTCGTGAGCAGCTCGAGCAGCGTCACGATCGACTTCACCAACCACTCGCCGCTGCCGCACAATGTCACGATCGCCAACGCCGCGGGCAAGGTGCTCGGCGCCACAAAGACCTTCCAGGGCGGCAGCAGGACGCTGACGCTCAACCTCCCGCCCGGCACCTACACCTTCTACTGCTCCGTGCCCGGCCACGAGCAGGCCGGCATGAAGGGCACCCTCATCGTTCGGGGCGCGGCGCCAGCCGCCTCGCCGCCGGGCGCGACCAACGGCGCGCTGGCGCTGGCGGCCGATCCCACCGGCCAGCTTGCCTACAACACCTCGACGCTGACGGCGAGCTCGAGCAAGGTCACGATCGACTTCACGAACGCCTCGCCGCTGCCGCACAACGTCACGATCGCCAACGCCGCGGGCAAGGTGCTGGGCGCCACGAAGACCTTCCAGGGCGGCACCAAGACCCTGTCGCTCAACCTCCCGCCCGGCACCTACACCTTCTACTGCTCCGTGCCCGGCCACGAACAGGCCGGCATGAAGGGCACGCTCACCGTTCGCTAGAGCGTTGGTAGCCGGTGCACTCGAGCACCGGCAGCCGCGGATAGCGGGGGAACGACTCCGGCTGCGCCCGCGAGCGCTCGCACAGCGAGAAGACCGGGCCGCGCGTCGTCGGCACGAGCCGCTGGTGCCTGCAACTGTCGCACAGGCCCGCCGGGACTGGTCCGGGCACGTGCAAAACTATACTTTCTGAAGTGCGTATATTCGCGCGTCTCCTCGGCTTCCTGAAGCCCTATCGCAAGGGCGTGATCTGGTCGCTCGTGCTCGCCACCGTCGCGATCGTCGCGACCGTTGCGATCCCCTACCTGAGCGGCGTCGTCGTCGACGCGATCCACAACCACCATCGCCACCGCCTGGTGGGGCTCGCGCTGCTCGTGCTCGCCGCCGGCACGGTCCGGCTGGCCGTCTCGGCCGGGCGGCGGCTCGTCGCCGGGCGCGTATCGCTGGGAGTCGAATACGACCTGCGCAACCTGCTCTTTCGCCAGCTGCAGTCGCTCGAGCTCGCGTTCTTCGACCACCAGCAGACGGGCCAGCTGATGTCGCGAGCAACCGTCGACCTCCAGTCGATCCGCTTCTTCCTGGGCTACGGGCTCGTGTTCATCCTGCAGTCGGGGCTCACGATCGCGCTGGCCGCGGTCGCCATGTTCGCGTTGCAGCCCACGCTCGCCGCGATCGCGCTGATCCCGGTTCCGTTCGTCGTCTATGTCGCCCACCGCTACAGCGCCCTGGCCCGGCCCGCGCTGCAGGAGGTCCAACAACGGGTCGCCGAGCTGACCGCAGACACCGAGGAGAACATTTCGGGCGTGCGTGTGGTCAAGGCGTTCGCGCGCGAGGCGCACCAGCGAGCGCGGTTTGAGCGCAGCGTCCGCCGCGTCTTCGAGCAGTCGATGGTCGAGGCGAGATTGCAGGCGCGCTACAACCCGCTGATCGGGTTCCTGCCGCAGGCCGGGCTCGCCGCGATCCTGCTGGTCGGCGGTCGCGACGTGATCCACCACCAGCTGTCGATCGGCCAGTTCACCGCGTTCTACACCTATCTGCTGATGCTGCTGAGCCCGATGCGCACGCTCGGCGTCTCGCTCAACCTCGCCCAGCGCGCGACCGCATCCGGCGTGCGCGTGTTCCAGCTGCTCGACCGCGCGCCGCGTCTGACGGCGCCGCCGGGGGCGCCCCCGCTGCCGCCCGGCAACGGCAATGTGCGCTTCGAGGCGGTCACGATGCGCTACGGAGCGGGCTCCCCGCCGGCGCTCGCCGACATCGACCTCGACGTCGCCGGCGGGCGCACGATCGCGCTGGTCGGCGCGACCGGCTCCGGCAAGACGACGCTCGTCGCGCTGGTCGCGCGCCTGTATGACCCGGTCGCTGGGCGCGTGCTGATCGACGGCGCCGACCTGCGCGACGTGGATGTCGCCTCGGTGCGCGCGGCCGTCGCGATCACCGGCGATGACCCGTTCCTGTTCAGCACGACGGTTCACGACAACATCGCCTACGCGCGGTCCGACGCCACCCGCGAGCAGGTGATCGAGGCGGCGCGGCGCGCGCAGGCGCACGAGTTCATCGAGCGGCTGCCCGAGGGCTATGACACGCGCGTCGGCGAACGCGGTCTGACCGTCTCAGGCGGGCAGCGTCAGCGCATCGCGATCGCCCGGGCGATCCTCGCCGACCCCCGCATCCTGATCCTCGATGACGCGACCTCGTCAGTCGACGCGAGCACGGAGCGTGAGATCAAGCGCGCGCTCGCCGAGCTGATGGCCGGGCGCACGACCTTCATCATCGCCCACCGCCTCTCGACGATCACACTCGCCGACGAGATCCTGGTGCTGGAGGGCGGGCGCGTCGGCGCGCACGGCAGCCACGACGAGCTGTTGGCGAGCTCGCCGCTGTACCGCGAGATCGTCGAAAAGGGGCTTCCGGACAGCGTCTTCTTGACACGCAAGCCGCTCGAGCGCGAGGTGATCGGGTTTTGAGCCCGCGCCTGAGCGAGCTGCGGCGGCGGCTGCGCGGCACCAGTGGCCGCGGCCGGCGGCTGCGCGGGCTCGCGGGGCTGCTTGCGCCCTACCGCGGTCGCGTCACCCTGATGGTGCTCTCGCTGGTGGTCGGCACGGCCGCCTCGCTGGCGCCGGCGCCGCTGGCGGCTCAGGCGATCGACCACGGCATCCTCCCGCACGACTACGCCCGGCTCGTCCTGATCGTTGTCGCGTTCGTGGTCGCGGCGCTGCTGGTGTGGGTGATGACGGCGGCCCAGACCTACCTCGTCGAGTGGGTCGGCCAGCGCGCGCTCGCCGACCTGCGCATCGCCATCTTCGCCCATCTGCAGACGCTGCCGGTCAGCTTCTACGAGCGCCGCCCCGCGGGGGTGTTGATCTCGCGCATGACCAACGACGTCGAGGCACTCGACACGCTCGTGACCGACAGCGTCGTGACGCTGTTCCAGGGAGGGCTGACGCTGATCGGGACGCTGGTGATCCTGCTCAGCTTCGACCTGCGCCTGGCGCTGATCACCTTCACGATGCTGCCCTTGATCGCGATCGCCTCGCTGATCTTCCGCATCGCCTCGGCCGACGCCTACCGTCGCACGCGCGAGACGATCGGCCAGATCACCGGCTACCTGCAGGAGTCGCTCTCGGGCGTGCGCGTGGTGCGCAGCTTCGGCCAGGAGCGCCGCCACGCCGACGAGTTCGCCGCGCTCAACGAGCTCAACCGCGGCGCCAACATGACGACCGTCAACATGAACGCGGCGTACTTCCCCGCGATCGAGTTCGTCTCGGCGCTGGCGACTGTCGCGGTGCTCGTCTACGGCGGCTACCAGGTTCTCGACGGGCGGATCCTGCTCGGCGTGCTGGTCGGCTTCCTTGCCGCGCTCAACAACTTCTTCGACCCGATCACCCAGCTGTCGCAGCTCTACACGACCTATCAGTCGGGCATGGCGGCGCTCGACAAGATCTTCGAACTGCTCGACGAGACGCCGGACATGCTGGAGCGCGCGGATGCCGAGACCCTGCCCCGCATCCGCGGCGAGCTGCGCTTCGACCACGTCAGCTTCGCCTACGGTCGCGAGGGCGACTCGAACCGCCTCGCGCTGGACGACATCGACCTCACGATCGCGCCGGGCGAGACGGTCGCGCTGGTCGGCGCCACCGGTGCCGGCAAGTCGACCTTCGCGAAGCTCGTCGCACGCTTCTACGACCCCACGCTCGGGCGCGTCCTGATCGACGGGCACGACGTGCGCGAGGTCACCTACGAGTCGCTGCGCTCGCAGCTTGGCATCGTCCCCCAGGAGGCCTTCCTGTTCTCCGGGACGGTCGGCGCCAACATCGCCTTCGGCGCGCCCGGCGCGAGCGCGGAGGAGATCGCGGGCGCCGCTCGCGCGGTCGGGGCGCACGAGCTGATCGCCTCGCTCGAGCACGGCTACGACACTCCGGTCGGCGAACGCGGCGGGCAGCTCTCCGCCGGCCAGCGCCAGCTCGTGGCGTTCGCGCGAGCGATGATCGCCGACCCGCGCATCCTCGTGCTCGACGAGGCCACCTCGAACGTCGACCTGCACACCGAGGCGCGCATCGAGCACGGCCTGCGGCGGCTGCTCGCGGGCCGCACCGCGATCGTGATCGCCCACCGCCTCTCAACGATCAAGGGGGCAAGCCGGATCGTCGTGCTTGCTCACGGGCGCATCGTCGAGCAGGGCACACATGAACAGCTGCTCGCGGCCGGCGGCGCCTACGCCGAGCTCTACCGCGACTGGTCGACCGCCGCGGCGGCCTGACAGATGTCATGGCGAGATCAGGACTCTCGCCACTTCCGCAGCCGCTCCGCTGGGCCTATTGTCTGAGCCACGATGAACGCGATCGAGGTCAGCGATCTGGGCAAGCGCTACGGCGAGCTCGAGGCCGTTCGCGGCGTCAGCTTCACCGTCGGCATCGGCGAGGTCTTCTGCCTGCTCGGCCCCAACGGCGCCGGCAAGACGACGACCACCGAGATCCTCGAGGGCTACCGCAAGCGCAGCTCAGGCGAGGTCAGCGTGCTCGGGCTTGATCCCGCCACCGGCGCTCGCGAGCTGCGTGAGCGTGTCGGGATCGTGCTGCAGGCGTGCGGTGTGCAGAACGACCTCACCGTCGGTGAGCTGCTCGAGATGTACGGCCGCTACCACCATCACCGTCGGCGCACCCCCGCGGAGCTGATCGACCTGGTCGAGCTCGACGCCAAGCGAGACACCCGCGCCGCGAACCTCTCAGGCGGCCAGCGCCGGCGACTCGACCTGGCGCTGGCGTTGGTGGGCGACCCCGATCTCGTCTTCCTCGACGAGCCGACGACAGGCTTTGACCCGCAGGCGCGCCGTCACGCGTGGTTGACGATCCGCACGCTCTGCGAGCTCGGCAAGACGATCTTCCTGACGACGCACTTCATGGACGAAGCACAGACGCTGGCCGACAGGGTCGCCGTGATGCGCTCAGGGGAGATCATCGCGCTGGGGCGTCCGGATGAGCTTGGCGGGCGCGACGGGCGCCCGACGGAGATCCGCTTCGAGCTCCCCAGCGGCCGCTCGCTGGAGGAGCTGCCGGAGATCCCGGCGCTCGAGCGCGGCAGCGACGACCGCGGAGCAGTGGTGATCCGGACAACTGAGCCGGTGCTGGCGACCGCGCGAATCACAGCGTGGGCGCTCGACCACGACGTCACGCTCGAGCGCTTCTCCGTCACGCAGCCGACGCTCGAGGACGTCTACCTCGAGCTGACCGGCGAGAGCGAGCCGGGCGAGGGCGAGCCCGGCGAGAGCGATCAACTCGAGACGCTCGCGAGATGACCGCCGCCGCGCCGTCACTGCGCCGCGACCTCGTCCTCGCCGCGTGGCAGGTTCGCTACGAGCAGCGTGCCTTCTGGCGCAACCGCGCCCGCGCCTTCTTCGCCTTCCTGATGCCGATCATGTTCCTCGTCATCTTCGCCTCGATATTCGGCAAGAACACGATCTCCACACGTGAGGGGCTTCCCTACAACGACTTCTTCGTACCCGGAATCCTCGCCTACGGGGTCATCGCCACGACGTTCTTCAACATCGCGATCAGCACCGCGATCCTCCGCGACGCGGGCGTGCTCAAGCGCATGCAGGGCACGCCGCTGCCGCGCTGGGCGTATGTCGCCGGGCGGATCGGCTCGGCGAGCGTGACGACCCTGACGATGACCGTGCTTACGCTCGCGATCGGGCGCGTCGGCTACGGCGTCCATCTGCGCGGCCCCACGCTCGCCGGCTTCGCCATCGCGCTGGTGCTCGGCAGCGCCTGCTTCACGACGCTCGGCATCGGCATCGTCCGCTTCATCAAGAACGCGGACGCGGCGCCGGCGGTGATCAACGTCGCGATCCTCCCACTCACGTTCATCTCGGGGATCTGGTTCACGACCGACAACCAACCCGCGTGGCTGCGGCACATCGCCGAGATCTTCCCGGTCCATGCGCTCGCCGACGCGCTGCAGTACGCGTTCAACCCCCGCACCGCGGGACCCGGAATCAACGGCACCGACGTGCGCACGCTCGCGATCTGGCTCGTCGTCGGCATCTTCTTGATGGTTCGCTTCCTGCGGCAGCCGCTGCGCGAGGAATGACGGAGCCCCAACCGACGCGCGACGTCGATCTATAATGGGGATTGGCCGGTTGCGAGTGCGTGCGTGCTCGATGCAGTGCGGGATGGTGTAATCGGCAACACGTCTGCCTCTGGAGCAGAAATTTGGGGTTCGAGTCCCTGTCCCGCAGCTTTCGAGAAGGCCCGGATATCCGGGCCTTCTCGATTTTCCGACACACCGTCGCAGCGGCACCAAAGGTGTCGCATCAGCCCCTCTTTCTTGGTCTATCGCGCGTGCGTTGCTAGCTTCGCCGGGACGGCGGATGCAACAGTGAAATCCAGTGGCGCGACCGTCCCGCGCCGATGCGGAAAGAGGAACAGATGGGGCTTTTCAAGCAGACGAGGGACATGAGGGGGATGGTCGAGGACGCCCCCGCGATGATCCGCAACGCGCAGACCCTCGGCGCACAGGCACAGGAGATGGCAGCCGCGCAGCAGGCCGCCGCGCAGGCGCACACCGCCGCGGCCGCGGCGCGGCTTCAGGCGGACGCGGCGCCCGGCGGCGCCCACGCGGCCGATTACGAGCCGGTCTCGGGCGTCTCGCTCGCGCTCTAGGCGCAGATCGCCAAAGGCCTCGCAGCCGTCGGCTATGACCAGGCCCGCGGGCCCGAGATCGCGGCCTCGCACGGCGTCTCGGCCGAGCACTGGCAGGCCGCCGTCGACGGCTGGAACGCGCGCATCAAGGCCAGCCCCGAGGTTGCCGGCCGCTTCAACGCGCTCTACACCGGGAGGGCGTGATGGGCTTCCTCAAGAGCATCCGCGAGACCCAACAGCTGAGCAGGGAGATCAGCAAGAACTGGGACCCGGCGCAGCAGCGCCGGGACGGCATGGCCCAGATGGCCGCCGCCCAGGAGATGATGGCCCAAACGACGCGCGCCGCGAACGTGGCCGCGACCGGGGTCGCGGCGACCGCGACCGTCGCCGCTGCGACGCAGACGGGCGCGATGATCAACATGGAGCCGGTCGTCGAGCTGTCGCTCACGGTGATCTCGGCGTCGGGCCTGCCGCCGTACCGGGCGACGCTCACGCAGCCGATCAGCCAGGTGTATCTCGCACGCGTGGGCGCCGGCTCGACGCTCAACGTCAAGGTCGACCCGACCGATCCGCAGTCGATCTGGATCGACTTCCTGTCCGCAGCTTGCTAGAGCGGTGGAGGAGCCTCGAGCCGGCTTCAGACGATCGCGTGGGCGCTGATCACCGCTGCCGGAGCGGGCTGCGGCGTGCTCCCGGGCCCGGCTGTGGTCGACCTCCTGCGCAGAGGCGCGCACGCGGGCCGGCTGCTAGCGCGTGAGCATCCAGCAGTTCGCGGTCCAGTAGAAGCGGCTGCGCCCGTTCAGCAGCGCCTGCGGCAGGGCGATCTCGCCGTACTCGCCGTTGATCGTCACGGCGGCGCCGTTGACGGCGCGCAGGTCCGCTCGCAGCCCGCGCGCCCGACGCGGCGAGGCGAGCAGCGCCTTGCTGCGGGAGGCCCAGCGCTGCGCGCAGGTGCGCCCGTCGACGGTGGCGGTCAGCGGCGCATAGAGCACAGCGCAGGCGCCGGCGCCGTCGCCGGCGAGCTCGGCGGTGATCAGCCTGGTGGCGGCTGCGCGCAGCGTCGCGGCGGTCACGCCGCTGCTCGCGGCTGGCGCGGCGGCGGGCGCCGCGAGTGCGAGCAAGGCTGCGCCGGCTCCAATCAGACGGGCGATCCTCACATGGCGAGAGTAGCGCCAGCGGCGGCGCGGCGGCGTGACTCTGGACGTCTGTTCGATCAGTTCGGCGCGAACACCGGCGTGATCATTTCCTCGAGGCCCGAGTCGAGCACGAGCAGGACCTGGTCGCCGGCTTCGACGACGGTGTCGGCGGTCGGCACGAAGCCGCGCCCGTCGCGCAGTACGGAGATGATCAAGCTGCCGTGCGGCAGCGCCACGTCGGCGACGCGGTGGGACGCCGCCGGAGCCCCCTCCTGGACCTCGAGCTCGATGATCTCCAGGCGCTCCTCCTCGAGCGCCAGCAGGTGCACGAGACCGTAGCGAGGCACCTCGTGCTCGATCAGGCGCAGGATCAGGTCGGTCGCGGAGACGACCGGCTGGATCCCGAGCAGTTTGAAGTGCTGGAGGTTGCGGGGGTTGTTGACGCGCGCGATCACGCGTTCGCACAGGTACTTCTCCTTCGCGACCTGGCAGACGAGCATGTTGTCCTCGTCGTCGCCGGTCACCGCCACGACGAGGTCGGCGCGCTGGATGCCGGCGCGCTCGAGCACCCACAGCTCGGTCGCGTCGCCGTACTGCACGGCGTGCTCGAGCTCCTCCTCGACGACGAGGTAGCGGCGACGGTCTGACTCGAGCAGGGTCACCTCGTGGCCCTTGTCGATCAGCTCGCGCGAGAGGTTGAGGCCGACCTTGCCGGACCCGACGACGATCACGTACACGGCCGCTACTGCTCCGTCGCCAGCGCCTGGTTGAACATCTCGATCGCGTGCTGGGTCGGCGAGATCGTGCGCAGGCCCTGCTCGGAGTACCACGCCGCCCGCGCCGGGTCCATCACGCGGCAGAGCACCTTTTCGACGCCGAAGCGCCGCTGGACGATCTGCGACACCGTCAGGTTCGTGTTGTCGCCGTCGGTCGAGGCGATGAACACGTCGGCGCGCTGGACGCCGGCCTCGATCAGCGCGTCGACCTCGAGCGCGGTGCCGACCGTGAAGAGGCCGCCGGCGTCCTCCCAGGTCTGGCCCTCCACCTCGACCAGGCGCTCGTGCGAGAGCGGGTCCTCATCGAGCACGGAAACCTCGTGTCCGGCGGCGAGCGCGCGCTTGGCAACGGCGGACCCGACACGGCCCGCTCCGACGATCAGTACGAACATCGGGCCGGATGCTACTGATCGGCGGCGGGCTGTCGCGCCCGCCCGCCGGCGCGGGCCGGGGCCGTCAGGATCACGCGGCAGCGCGCCCGCGCGACGACGTAGCGAATCGTCTCCGAGACGGTGCTCTCGCCCACCAGCGTGCGCCCGCCGAGCAGCGTGCCGGCGCGCGCCCGCGCGCCCTCCTCGGCCGCCAGCACGATCGCCTCGACGCCGCGGCGCTGCGCCTCCTCGACGATCGCCTGACCGAACCGCCGCGCGCGCACTGTCGCGGTCGCGACCTCGACGCCGTCGTACTCCTCGCCGACCAGCTTCGCGCGCGCCAGCGCGACGCGGGCGGCCTTCAGCTGCGCCTCGGGCAGCGGCGCGTCGATCGGCAGCGACATCGGCACGCGGAAGATCCACAGCGCCTCGATCGTCGCGGGGTCGATCGCCGCGACGTCGGCCGACTCCGGCGAGACCAGCAGCGCCGCCGTCTGGACGATGTCGTCGTCGAGCTCGCCGCCGAGCAGCGGCACGAGGATCGAGCCGAAGTCGCGCCCGCCCCCGCGCGCTCGCAGGACCGCCTCGGACACCGTCACGCGCGTGCTCAGGGCCTTGCCGCCGCGCTTTCGGTAGAGCACGAAGAAGACGACGCCAAAGAGGATCCAGGCGAGACCGACGTAGCGGGCGCCCTGGTGCAGCACGATCACGGTGATCCAGCCCGCGCCCGAGAGCAGCGCGCCGAGCACCGCCGGCAGCGGCAGCACGCCGCCGCGCCAGCGGATGCCGCCCGGCATCTGGTAGGGACGCGGGCGGTCGGGCTCGCGGTAGCGCAGCACGCAGATCGAGGTGTGCGCGATCGTGAACGCCAGCATCGAGCCGAACGCGAAGATCCCGAAGAGGAAGTTGAGGTCGGCCGAGAGCACCAGCGCGCCTGCCGCGAGGGCCGCGACCGTGATCAGCACGTACGGCGTCGAGCGCTGCGGGTGAAGCCGCCCCAGGGCGCTCGGGACCTGGCGGTTGGTGGCGAGCGAGAAGGCCAGCCGCGAGAGGCCGAGCATGGCGCCGCGGGCCGCCGCGATCAGCGTCACGAAAGCGGCCGCGGCGACCGTGTACTTGAGCGTGTCGGCAAGCGCGAGCGGGTGGAAGCGCTCGACGATGCCGATCACCGGCGCTCCGAGGTAGCGGCCGGCGAGCGGCGTGTGCCCGGCGAGCACCGGCACGGCGGTGACCGCCACGATCGCCATGCCGACGTAGACGACGACGATCGTCAGGTTGGCTCCCCAGCTGATGCGGCGCACGCTGGCGCGGCTGAGGGAGAGCTCGCCGGAGACCCCGGAGGCTGACTCGAGGCTCATGAACGCGACGGTCGTCAGCGTCAGCGCGTAGACGACGCCGGTCCAGCTGGGCGCGCTGCCGAGGTGGACGTGGTCGGTGATCGTCGGCAGATGGAAGAAGAGCACGAGGCCAACGACGATCACGAGCAGCTGGATCACGAGGTCGAGGCCGACCACCGCGAGCATGCGGCGGCCGTGCGCCAGCGGCGAGATCGCGAACACGTTGGAGATCGCGATGTAGGCGATCACGCCAAGCGCGATCGCGACACGCGGGGCGCCGTGCCCAAAGGCCGAGACGAAGGTGGCGAGGTAGTCCGCGGCGGTGAGCGCGCAGACGGCGATCAGGATCACGTAGTCGAGCAGCACAGCGGCGGCGGCGACGAAGCTGACCAGCTCGTTGAAGGCGTAGCGCGCGAAGACGGTCGAGCCCGCGCGCTCGGGGTGCATCTTCGCGCCCTCGAGATAGGTCATCGCCGTCAGCGCGAAGAACAGCCCGGCGATCAGGTAGACGAGCGGCGTCAGCCCGAGGGCGTGTCCGGAAACGACTCCCAGCGAGAAGTAGATCGAGCTCGCGAGCGACGTCCAGATGATGACGCCGAGGCGGCTCCAGCCGAGCGAGGCGGTGCTCGGGGCGGAGCCCTCGCTCATCGCGGCGGGCGCCGCTGTGCCACGACCCACAGCCGGCCGATGCCGGCGCCGACCATCGCGACGCCGAGCACGACCGCCAGCGCCGCCCCCCGCAGCGCGAGCAGGACGCCGAGCACGATCATCGCCGCCGAAAGGATCCGGGTTGCGCCGTCGTGCACGGCCCGCCCACGCTCCGATCGACGCGCCATGGCCCTAGGTGATCAGCGGGATGATCAGGATCGCGACGATGTTCGCGACCTTGATCATCGGGTTGATCGCGGGACCCGCCGTGTCCTTGAAGGGGTCGCCGACCGTGTCGCCGGTGACCGACGCGGCGTGCGCGTCCGATCCCTTGCCGCCGAAGGCACCGTCCTCGATCAGCTTCTTGGCATTGTCCCAGGCGCCGCCCCCGGCCGTCATCAGCACCGCGAAGAAGAAGCCGACGACGATCACGCCGATCAGCAGGCCGCCGAGCGCCTCGACGTCGATCAGGCCGACGATCACCGTCAACACGATCGGCAACAGCGATGGCAGGATCATCTCGCGCTGGGCTGTGCGCGTGACGATGTCGACGCAGGTCGCGTAGTCGGGCTCGTCGGTGCCCTCCATGATCCCCGGCTTCTCGCGGAACTGGCGGCGCACCTCCTCGACAACGGCGCCGCCGGCGCGGCCGACCGCCTCGATCGACAGCGACGCGAACAGGCACACCATCATGCCGCCCAGGAGCAACCCGATCAGGACCGGCGGATTGGAGATCTGAAACAGGTACACGTGGCCCTTGGCCGCCAGCTCGTCCTTGAAGCCGGCGAACAGGACGACCGCGGCCAGCACCGCCGATCCGATCGCGTAACCCTTGGTCACCGCCTTGGTGGTGTTGCCGACCGCATCGAGCGGGTCGGTCACGTTGCGCACATCCTCCGGCAGGTCCGCCATCTCGGCGATGCCGCCGGCGTTGTCGGTGATCGGCCCGAAGGCGTCCAGCGCGACGATCAGGCCGGTCAGCGAGAGCTGGCCCATGACGGCGACGCCGACGCCGTAGATCCCGGTGGTGCCGCCGCCGGCGAGCTTCCAGGACGCGAGGATCCCGAGCACGAGCACGATCGCCGGCAGCGCTGTCGCCTGCAGGCCCGAGGCGAAGCCCTGGATGATGTTGGTCGCGTGGCCGGTGAGTGAGGCCCTGGACGTCTTCTTGACCGGCGAGAAGCGCGTCGACGTGTAGTAATCGGTCAGCACGAACAGCGAGGCGGTGACGGCGATGCCGACCAGCGCGCAGAGGTAGAGCTTGCCCCAGCTGGGCGTGCCCGCCCCGGACTTCAGCGAGACGCCGTGCATCATCCAGTAGGTGATCGGAGCGAACGCGGCGGCGGCGATCACCGCCGAGGCGATCAGGCCCTTGTAGAGGGCGCGTTCGACGTGGCCGGCGGCTGAGCGCACGAAGAAGGTGCCGATGATCGAGGCCACGATCGCCACGCCGCCCAACAGGAGCGGGAACAGCGCGACGCGCGTGCTCTGGTGGAAGGTCAGCACGCCGAGCAGCATCACGGCGACGGCGGTGACCGCGTAGGTCTCGAACAGGTCGGCCGCCATGCCGGCGCAGTCGCCGACGTTGTCGCCGACGTTGTCGGCGATCACTGCCGGGTTGCGGGGGTCGTCCTCGGGGATCCCGGCCTCGACCTTGCCGACGAGGTCGGCGCCGACGTCGGCGGCCTTCGTGAAGATGCCGCCGCCGAGTCGCGCGAACACCGAGATCAGCGAGCCGCCGAAGCCGAGGCCGATCAGCGCGTCGATCGCGGTCTTCGGGCTGTCGCCGAAGATCGACGTCAGCACACCGTAGTAGCCGGACACGCCGACCAGGGCGAGCCCGACGACGAGCAGGCCGGTGACGGCGCCACCGCGGAAGGCCGCGCTCAGCGCCGGCGGGACGCCGCCGCGGGCGGCCTCGGCGACGCGCGCGTTCGCGCGAACCGAGACGTTCATGCCGATGTAGCCGGTCGAGCCCGAGAGCAGGCCGCCGCAGGCGAAGCCAACCGCCACGGCGATGTTCTGGACGAAGATGAGCGCGACGAACAGCACGACGCCGACGGCCGCGATCGTCGTGTACTGACGGTTCAGGTAGGCGCGCGCACCCGCCTGGACCGCCGCCGAGATGCTCTGCATGCGCTCGTTGCCCGGCGAGAGGGCGAGCAGCGAACGCGACGTGAGCGCGCCGTACAGGACGGCGCAGCCCGCGCACACGAGGGCGACGACCACCCCGTGGTTGGTCAGAAAATTACTCAAAGAAGCTCCTCACCATGACGTCTGCACGAGCGCTCGGCCGCCAGACACAACACGAAAGCCGGGTGGCAATGTGTCCACCCGGCAGAAACAGGCGCGCAGTCTATCGCGAGAGGCTGCAGCCACGCCGCCTCAGGAGCCGGGGATCCACAGGCGGCCGCTGCGCTGCGCCGGCCCGGGCCCCTGCTGCGCGGGGTCCTCGCCGGCCGGAGCGGCGGGCGGGCCCTCGCCGCCCTCGCCGCCCGGACCGCCCGGACCGCCCGGACCGCCCGGACCGCCCGGACCGCTGGAACCGCCCGGCTGGCCGGGGCCTGAGCCGCCTGCGCTGCTCGGCGGACCGGCAAGGCGCACGAACTCGAGCTGGAGGGCCGACAGCGCTTCGCGCAACGAGCGCAGGCTCGGGCCGTCCTCACGCCGCTCAAGCACCGGCATCAGCCCGCGCGCGCCGTCGATCGCGTCGCGTACCTGATCGAGGTCGCGCTCGGCCTCGGTCCCCGGCTCGACCCCGAGCCGCCGCCCGGCGAGGCTGATCAGCGAGACGACTGCCTGCACGATCACGTCGGCCGGCGTGAGGCGGCGCAACTGCTCCTCCCAGGCTGCCCGCAGCTCCGCTTCGCTGGGCTCGTCGGCGCCGGCGCTCATGCCCGAACCTCCTCGGAATAGGTCGCGCGCGTGTCGCGCACGCAACTCTCGAAAGCCTCGCGCAGGCTCGCGCCGGCGGCGACCATCGCGCGTTGGCGCTGTGCCCCGTTGAGCTCGGTCGGCGCGGGCGGCACCTCGATCGCGAACGACTCTCGCGCCGGCGCGCTCCACGCGAGCAGGCGCTCCACGATCTCGTTCGACGGGTACTCCTCGCCGCGGTCGAAATCGATCATGCGCCCATCGAGGCCGTGGCGGATTGCGCGCCACATGTTCTCCTCGATCAGGTAGCCCGGAACCGGCGCGGCGGGCTCACCGGCGTCGAGCTCGAGCAGCGCCTGCGCCACGCAGGCCACGATCAGACCGGCGAGCGCATCCGACTCGGCGGCCGTGCACTGGGCGTCGCAGATGCGCACCTCGACCGTGCCGTAGGAGAAGTGCGGCCGCACCGACCACCACACCTGCGTGAACTCGATGATCGAGTTCGTGCGGATCAGCAGGTCGATGTACTCGCGGAAGGCCGCCCAGCCGCCGAAGGAATACGGCACGCCGCAGCGGGGGAAGCTGCGCGTGAAGATCTGGCTGCGGGCGGAGTGAAGGCCGGCGAGACGCCCGTCGAGAAACGGCGAGTTCGCCGAGACCGCCAGCAACAGCGGTAGCAGCGGACGCACCCGGTCGCAGACGCGTACGGCACGGTCGATGTCATTGACGCCGACGTGGACGTGCAGGCTGAAGGTGTTGTTGCGCCAGGCGACGTACTTCAGCCCCTCCTCGACGCGGTGGTAGTGGGGCGTGTCGATCACCGGTTGCTCGCGGTAGTCCGCCCATGGGTGCGTGCCGGTGGCGCCGAGCTCCGCGCCGCGCAGGCCGGCCAGCGCGAACAGCGCGCCGCGGCGCTCGCGCTGGCGCGCGAGCGCGTCGCGCAGGTCGTTGCCGCGACCCGAGATGATCTCGATCTCGGAGGAGATCAGCTCGCCCGTGATGTGGTGGTGCAGCTGCGGGTCGGCGCCCTCGGCCTCGTCGCGCAGCTCCTCGAAGCGCGGAGCGAGGTCGAGCGTGAGCGGGTCAAGGATCGAGAACTCCTCCTCCAAGCCCACGGTGAGGTCGCTGGCTGCCGCGAACAACTCGACGGCGCGGTCGAGGTCGATCATCGACACCGATCAGGCGAGATAGAAGTAGAGCGCGTAGAGGAGGTCGACCGCGGGGCTCGAGGTGTGCACCGTCATCTCCGGCGGCACGTTGAGCAGCGCGTCGGAGTAGTTGAAGATGATCTTCACGCCAGCCTCGACGAGGTCGTCGGCGAGGCCCTGGGCTGCCGCCGTGGGTACCGCGAGCACGCCGACCACGATGTCCTGCTCCTCGACGACGGCGCGCAGCTCGTCGTTGTGGCGGACGACGTGCTGGCCGACGCGCTGGCCGACCTTGACCGGGTCGGAGTCGAAGATCGCGACGACGCGGAAGCCGTGGTCGGCGAAGATCTCCGAGGAGGCGATCGCGTTGCCGAGGTGGCCGGCGCCGAACAGCGCGATGTTGTGCTGGCCCGCGGTTCGCAGGATCTTGCGGATCTCGGTGACCAGCGAGTCGACGTTGTAGCCGACGCCGCGCTTACCGAACTTGCCAAAACCAGAGAGGTCGCGGCGGATCTGGGTCGAGTTGACGTGCGTGTACTCCGCCAGCTCGTGCGATGAGATCGTCTCGCGCCCCATCTTGCGCGCCTGCGTGAGCACCTGCAGGTAGCGCGAGAGGCGCGCGGCGACGCCGAGCGACAGCCGCTCGGTCGGAAGCGCGACCTCCTCGCCGCTGCCCGCGATCTCGATGTCCGTCATCGCGCGGACTCTAGCGAGCCTCGCGCGCAGAACAGCCTCATCTGCGGACAGCTCGAACAGCTCCTCCCCGTCGAGCGTGACCACCGGTATCCGCTCCAGGTAGAGGCGCAGGAGCCGCTCGTCATGATCGATGTCGCGTTCGACCAGCTCGAACGGGTGGTCCGCACGCACGCGTTCGAGCACCTCGCGGGCCTCGTCGCACAGGCAGCAGCCCGCGCGCCCGTAGAGCACGAGCTCCGTCACCGCAGCGGCCCCTCCCCCGTCGCGTAGACGTCGAGGTCGAGGTAGTCGGGGTAGGGCAGCGCCTCGAGCTCCAGCGCGGCGGCGGCGATCATCGCCGCATTGTCGGTGCAGAGCTCGATCGGCGGCAGGAACAGCTCGACGCCGAGCCCCGCCAACCGCGCGCGCAGCGTACGGTTGGCGGCGACACCACCGCCGAGCGCGAGGCGCGAGCGGCCGGAGCGCTCGAGCCCTCGCAGCACCCGCCGCACCAGCGCCTCGACGATCGCGTGCTCGAACGAGGCCGCCAGGTTGGCGCGGACGGTCTCGTCGCTGCCGTCGACCTCACGCAGCTTGTAGAGCAGCGCCGTCTTCAGCCCCGCGAAGGAGAAGTCCTCCCCGCGCCCGGTCGGGAACTCGAAGGCGCTGCCGTCGCCGCCCGCGGCGAGGCGCGATAGCGCCGCGCCCCCCGGGTAGCCGAGCCCGAGCATCCGCGCGCCCTTGTCGAAGGCCTCGCCGGCGGCGTCGTCGAGCGTGCGCGCGAGCACCTCCATGGGTGCGCGGCGCTCCGGCACGTCGAGCAGCAGCGTGTGGCCGCCCGAGGCGATCAGCGCCACGAACGGCGGCTCGAAGCAGGCCGGCTTGAGGTACGCCGCGGCGACATGGCCGTGCAGATGGTCGACGGCCGCGAACGGCAGCTCGCGCGCCGCAGCGAAGCCTTTGGCGGCGCAGAAGCCGACGAGCAGAGCGCCGACGAGGCCCGGCCCGCGCGTGGCTGCGACGAGCGAGACCTCCTCGAGCCCTGCGCCGGCTCGGGCGAACGCCTCGTTGATCACCACGTCGATCAGCTCGACGTGGTGGCGCGCGGCGACCTCGGGAACGACTCCGCCGAAGCGCTCGTGAACCTCCTGCGAGGAGACGACGCTGGCGTGCACGCTCGCGTCCTCGCCGACGAGCGCGGCACAGGTGTCGTCGCAGCTGGTCTCGAGCGCGAGGATCACGGACGGTGGTGGGCGACCGGATCGGCTGCGGGCACGTCGTCGAGGCGACCCTCGAGCGTCGCGGGCGTGCGCCACATGATCAGCGCGTCCTCGCCGTTGTCCTGGTAGTAGCGCCGGCGCAGGCCGGCGACGCGAAAGCCATCGCGCTGGTAGAGCTCGATCGCAGCATGGTTGGAGCGGCGGACCTCGAGCGTGAACTGCGCGCCGGGGTCGCCGGCTCGTGCATAGAGCTCGCCCAGCAGCGCCGACGCGATCCCGCGGCGGCGCAGCGCCGGCTCGACGGCGACGTTCATGATGTGCCAGACGTTGTCGTAGCGCGAGCAGACCGTGTAGCCGACGAGCCTGCCCTCCAGTGTCGCCGCCAGGCAGAGGCTGGAGGGCTTGGACATCTCCAGCACGAACATCGCGATCGACCACGGCGTCGGGAAGGCGCGCTGCTCGATCGCAGCGACCGCCGGCAGGTCGCTGTAGGCGAGGGAGCGGATCTCCGGTGTTGCGATGTCGCTCATCGTTGCCGGGCGCCCAGCGCAATCTCGGCGTCCGGGGCCCGTAGATAGTCTGGCAGCGCGCTGGCGGCCGTCCCGGCCGCGGCGAGTCGGCAGATCGCCCCCGCGCGCAGGTGATGGTGCTCGCTGGCGGCAGGGGCGACCTCGACGCCGCCCTCCTCGAGCTGCTCGCGGAAGCGCAGCGCGCCGTCGCCGATCGCGAGACCGTCGAGCGCTGCGCGCCGCGCGAGCGCGCCCAGTTCGGCTGGCGCGCACACCAACGGCGCGAGCAGCTCGGCGCCGTCGCGGTAGGCGGCGATGAAGGCCTCGCCGCGGCGCGCGTCGAGGACCGCGACTGCGGCGCGGCCGTGGAGGGGCTCCGCCAGCGCTCGCAGCGAGGAGACGCCGACGAGCCTGGCGCCGTGCGCGCGCGCGATGCCGCGAGCGCTCGCGAGCGCGATCCGAAGGCCGGTGTAGGAGCCGGGTCCAGCGCCGACCGCGACGAGCTCGACGTCCGCCCAGCTCAGGCCGGCCGCGGCCAACAGCTCCGCAGAAAGTCCCAGCAACCGCTGCGCGTGCTGGGGGCGCCCGCCGGCGGCGACGTCCTCGCGGGCCTCACGCAGCCAGCCGTCCGAGCGCAGCAGCGCGACGGCCGTCGCGGGCGTGGCGGCGTCGAGGCCGAGAACGTTCACCCGCGCACCTCGATGCTTCGCCGCGTCGCGCCCAGATGGGCGAGCTCGACCGTCAGCCGTGGAGCGCCGAGCTGGGCGCCGGTCTCCGCGGACGGCCACTCGACGAAGGCGATGCGGTCCTCGCCGAGATAGTCCGCCAGCAGGTCGGGATCCTCGTCGGCGAGGCTGCGCAGTCGGTAGAGGTCGAGATGGGCGACGAGCAGCCCGCCACGGGCGCGGTAGCGATGAGCGATCGCGAAGGTGGGGCTCGTGACCGGGCCCGTCACACCGAGTGCGCGGCAGGCGCCGCGCACGAGCGTGGTCTTGCCCGCCCCGAGCTCACCGAGCACGTAGACGAGGTCGCCGGGCGCCAGACGCGCCGCGAGATCTGCGCCGACGGCCTCGGTCGCGGCAGGCCCGTCGGTCTCGAAGCGCTCGCTGGCGGCGCTCAGAAGAGCCCCAGCTGCTCTGGCACAGGCTGCTCGGCGACCATCAGCGCCGCCGGCGCGCGCTCGTGGACCTCCTCGGGGACCGCCGGCGGCTCGAAGGGCTCGTCGGGCGGGGCGGGCGGGAGCGCCAGCACACCGGGGAGCGCGTGGAAGTCCTCGCGCAGCGACTCGAGCGTGCGCGGCGTGTAGAGCGCAGCCGCGGGGTGATAGATCGGGAACAGGCGCGTCGTGTGCGAGCCGATCGTGCGGACCTCGGCGCGCCCGTGGACGCGGGTGATGCCGGCGGGGTCGCCGCGCAGCAGTTTGGTGGCGAAGTTGCCGAGCGTGCAGATCACGCGCGGCTGCACCAGCTCGACCTGGCGGATCAGGTAGGGCGTGCAGTTCTCGATCTCCCCCGGCCGCGGGTCGCGGTTGCCCGGCGGCCGGCACTTGAGCACGTTCGCGATGAAGACCTCGGCACGGCTGAGGCCGATCTCGCCGAGCAGCGTTTCGAGCAGCTTGCCCGCCGCTCCCACGAACGGAAGCCCCTGAAGGTCCTCGTTGGCGCCGGGAGCCTCGCCGACGAACATCAGGTCGGCGTTCGCGTTGCCTGCGCCGAAAACGACCGAGGTGCGCGTCGAGGCGAGTTCCGCGCAGCGTGTGCAGGCGCGGGCGGCCATCAACAGGTCCTTCAGTGCCTCGCGCCGCTCGCTCGCGCTGCTCATCGCGTCAAGGGTAATGCGCCGGAGCGGATGGTCGCTGCGAGAGGCGCTACGCTATGTCCACGCCGTCACCTCGAGGGACGGACGCAGGTCGGACCTTCAACTGCAGTCGCGACCGGTATCCCGCCGTGGGAACTGGACCGAGAGATGAGTGAAACCACCATGCTTCGACGTGCCGCGCCCGTCGGCGAGACAATGCCGACGCTGCGCACGATCGCCGAGCTGCGCGAGGCCTTGCGCGTTGCGGCGCCGCCGATTGGCCTGGTGCCGACGATGGGCGCGCTTCATGAGGGGCACCTTGCCCTGCTCGAGCGGGCGCGAGCCGAGTGCGCGACCGTCGTGATGTCGCTGTTCGTGAACCCGTCGCAATTCGGCGCCGGCGAGGACCTCGCCGCCTACCCGCGCGAGGAGGAGCGCGATGCGCGACTGGCCGCGGACGCCGGCGTCGACGTGCTGTTCGCACCCTCGAGCGAGGAGATGTATCCGGAGGGCTTCGCGACGCGCATCCACCTCAGCGGTCTCGGCGACACTCTCGAGGGCGCCGCCCGCGGGCCGCAGCACTTCGACGCAGTCGCCACCGTGGTCGTCAAGCTGCTCAACATCGTCGGGCCGCAGATTGCCTACTTCGGCCAGAAGGACGCTCAGCAGGCGCTCGTCGTCAAGCGCGTGGCGGCGGATCTAGACATGCCCGTGTCGATCGAGGTGTGTCCGACCGTGCGCGCCGCCGACGGCCTCGCCCTCTCGAGCCGCAACGCCTACCTGACGGCCCAGGAGCGCGTGCGCGCAACCGCCCTATACCGGGCACTGCGCGCCGGCGCGGAGGTCGTCGCCGGCGGCAGCCGCGACGGCGCCGCCGCTCGCGCCGCCGCGCTCGCCGAGCTCGCGCTCGCCGGCATCGAGCCCGATTACCTCGAGGTCGTCGACCCCGCGACGCTCGTGCCGGTCGAGCGCGTCGAGGTGCCGGTCCTGATCGCGGTCGCGGCGCGCGTCGGCGCAGCCCGCCTGATCGACAACGTCGTCGCCACCCCGGCCGGCCAGGAGCCCCGATGAACCGCACGATGCTGAAGTCGAAGATCCACCGCGCGACCGTGACCGACTGTGATCTCCACTATGTCGGCTCGATCACGATCGACCCGCTGCTGCTCGAGGCCGCGGACGTGCTGGCGCACGAGCAGGTGGCCGTCGTCGACATCGACAACGGCGCCCGCTTCGAGACGTACGCGATCGCCGGCGAGCGCGGCAGCGGCGAGATCAAGCTCAACGGCGCCGCTGCGCGGCTCGTGCACCGCGGCGACCGGGTGATCGTCATCTCCTACGCCTCTTACAACGCGGCCGAGCTCGCCGCGTACTCACCGCGCGTCGTCCATGTCGACTCCGACAACCAGATCCTCACCGTCGAGGCGAACGTCGAGCACCTGCTCGCCTGAAGGGAGCCGCCAGATGTCAACCACGCCGAAGATCCAGACCGACGTCGAGGCCGCCCGCATGCCGATGACGCTGCCGCGGCTTGCCGAGAAGAAGCGCCAGCGCGAGGCGATCGTGATGGTCACCGCCTACGACTTCCCGAGCGGCGAGATCGTCGACGCCGCCGGCGCCGACATCGTGCTGGTCGGAGATTCCGCCGCCGAGGTCGTGCTCGGCTACCCCTCGACGGTCGTGGTGAGCATCGAGGAGATGCTGATGCTGACGGCCGCAACGCGCCGTGGTGTGCGCTGCGCGCTGTTGATCGCCGACCTGCCGTTCGGCTCATACGAGGCCTCGGACGAGCTCGCGATCACCTCCGCCCAGCGTTTCGTCAAGGAGGCTGGCGCCGACGCGGTGAAGCTCGAGGGCGGCGGCGAGGCACAGCTGTCGCGGATCCGCGCGATCGTCGGCTCGGGCATCCCGGTGATGGGCCACGTCGGCCTGACGCCGCAGACGGCGACGGCGCTCGGCGGCCGCCGCGCCCAGGGCCGGACGGCACAGCGCGCGCTCGCGGTCGCCGATCAAGCCCGCTCCGTCGAGGCCGCGGGCGCGTTTGCAATCGTGCTGGAGGCGATCCCGTCGGCGGTCGCCGCCGACCTCACGCCGCTGCTCGAGATCCCGGTGATCGGGATCGGCGCCGGCGCCGGGACCGACGGGCAGGTGCTCGTGCTGCACGACATGCTCGGCATCTACCCGGGGCGCGCGCCGCGCCCGGCCAAGCAGTACGTCGAGCTGCGCTCGCCGATGATCGCCGCCGTCAGCGAGTACGCGGCCGAGGTCCGCGCCGGCAGCTTCCCGACCGCCGAGCAGGCGTTCTCGATCGACCCCGCCGAGCTCACCGCGTTCCGCGAAGGCCTCCAGCGCCGCTGAGCGCCCGCGCCCGGCCGGCTCAGGCCGCCGTGGCGACGCGGCTGCGACGGCCGCGGCGCAGCGTCGGTCCGCCCCCGACGAGCGGCTCGAGGAAGCGCCCGGTGTGCGACTCCGCGACGACCGCGACCTCCTCGGGAGTGCCGACCGCGACGACCTCGCCGCCGCCGTCGCCGCCCTCGGGCCCGAGGTCGATGATGCGGTCCGCGCTCTTGATGACGTCGAGGTTGTGCTCGATCACCACCACCGAGTTGCCGGCTTCAACCAGGCGGTGCAGCACTTCGAGCAGTCGCTGGACATCGGCGAAGTGCAGGCCGGTGGTGGGCTCATCGAGGATGTACAGAGTCCGACCCGTCGCGATCTTCGCGAGCTCGGTCGCCAGCTTGACGCGCTGGGCCTCCCCGCCGGAGAGCGTCGTCGCCGGCTGTCCGAGGCGGACGTAGCCGAGGCCGACGTCGTTCAGTGTCGCCAGGCGCCGGCGGATCGCCGGGATGTGCTCGAAGAACGCGAGCGCCTCCTCGATCGACATGTCGAGCACGTCGGCGATCGTCTTGCCCTTGAAACGGACCTCGAGCGTCTCGCGGTTGTAGCGACGCCCGTGGCACTGCTCGCAGGGCACGTAGACGTCGGGCAGGAAGTGCATCTCGATGCGGATCTGGCCATCGCCGCGGCAGACCTCGCAGCGGCCGCCCTTGACGTTGAAGGAGAAGCGCCCCGGCTTGTAGCCGCGCGCTCGAGCCTCGGCAGTCTTCGAGAAGAGCTCGCGGATCACGTCGAAGAGCCCTGTGTAGGTCGCCGGGTTGGAGCGCGGCGTGCGCCCGATCGGCGACTGGTCGACGGCGATGATCTTGTCGAGCGCGTCGATGCCGCTGACCTGGAGGTGCGCGCCCGGGCGCTGGCGCGCGCGGTGCAGCCGATTGGCCACGGCCTTGTAGAGCACGTCGTTGACGAGCGTCGACTTGCCGGATCCCGACACGCCCGTGACGCACGTGAGAACCCCGAGCGGGACGCGCACGTCGATGCCGCGCAGGTTGTGCTCGGTGGCGCCCCTGATCTCGATCGCCCCGCTGGGCCGGCGCCGCCTCGCCGGCACCTCGATCCGCGCGGCGCCCGACAGGAACTGGCCGGTCAGCGACTCGGGCACGAGCTCGATCTCCGCCGCGGTTCCCTGCGCGACGATCCAGCCGCCGTGCTCGCCGGCGCCGGGCCCGAGGTCGACGAGGTGGTCGGCGGCTCGCATCGTCTGCTCGTCATGCTCGACGACGAGAACGGTGTTGCCGAGGTCGCGCAGGCGCTCGAGCGTCGCGACGAGCTTGGCGTTGTCGCGCTGGTGAAGCCCGATCGAAGGCTCGTCGAGGACGTAGAGGACGCCGACCAGCGCCGAGCCGATCTGCGTGGCGAGCCGGATCCGCTGCGCCTCGCCGCCCGACAGCGTCGCCGCGGCCCGGTCCATAGAGAGGTAGCCGATGCCGACGTTCTCGAGGAAGCGCAGCCGCTCGGCGATCTCGCGCACGATCAGCCGCGCGATGTGGCGCTCGGTGTCGGTCAGCTCGACAGCCTCGAGCCACGCAAGCGCGGCGTGCGCGGAGAGCGCGCAGAACTCGTTGATCGGCGTCCCGGCGACGAGCACGGCCAGCGACTCGGGTCGCAGGCGCGCTCCGTGGCAGTCCGGGCACGGCCGCACGCTCATGAACTCCTCGATCTTCTCGCGCTGGAGCTCCGAGTCCGTCTCGCGGTAGCGACGCTGGAGGTTCGGCACGATCCCCTCGAAGCGCGCGGCGTAGGCGCGCTCGCGCCCGTAGCGGTTGCGGTAGCGGACGTCGACGCGCTCGCCGCCGGTGCCGTGGAGGAAGATCCGCTGCTGCGCGTCGCTGAGCGTGTGCCACGGCGCTTCGAGGTCCACGCTGTAGCGGTCGGCCAGCGCGGCGGTCATCTGGTCGTAGTAAGCCGAGCTGCTGGCCGCCCACGGCGCAAGCGCGCCCTGCGCGATCGAGAGCTCCGGGTCGGGGACCACCAGCTCCGGGTCAATCTCGAGCTGGGCGCCGAGACCCGTGCAGCGCGGGCAGGCCCCCTGCGGGGCATTGAAGGAGAAGATCCGCGGCTCGAGCTCGGGCATCGAGGTGCCGCAGCGCAGGCACGCGAACTTCTCGGAGAAGGTCAGCGTCTCGCCCTCGCCCTCGCCCTCGCGCGGGACGGTCCGCACCGAGACGATGCCCTCGGCCAGCGCAGCGGCCGTCTCGATCGAGTCGGCCAGGCGCTTGCGCACATCCGTCCGCATCACGAGGCGATCGACGATCACCGCGATCTCGTGCTTGACCTGCTTCTCGAGCGCGAACTCCTCGTCGAGGCCGCGCAGCTCGCCGTCCACCAGCACCCGCGCGAAGCCCTCCGCCCGGAGCTCCTCGAGCAGCTTGCCGTACTCCCCCTTGCGCCCTCGCACGACCGGCGCCAGCACCATGAAGCGGGTGCCCTCCGCGAGCTCGAGCACCTGGTCGGTGATCTGCTCGACCGACTGCCCGGCGATCCGCGCCCCGCAGACATGGCAGTGCGGCACGCCGATGCGCGCCCACAGCAGGCGCAGGTAGTCGTAGATCTCCGTGACGGTGCCGACCGTCGAGCGCGGGTTGCGCGAGGTCGTCTTCTGGTCAATCGAGATCGCCGGCGAGAGCCCCTCGATCGAGTCGACGTCGGGTTTGTCCATCTGGCCGAGGAACTGGCGCGCGTAGGCCGACAGCGACTCGACGTAACGGCGCTGGCCCTCGGCGTAGATCGTGTCGAATGCCAGCGAGGACTTACCGGACCCCGACAGTCCCGTGAGCACGACCAGGGCGTCGCGAGGCAGGGTCAGCGAGACGTTCTTGAGATTGTGCTCGCGGGCCCCGCTGACAACGATCTGGTTCGACGACCCCAACTTGCAGAGCATTGTACCGAGGCGAACAGACGTTCGTGTCGCGTCGGTCGGCGGCGGCCACGCGGCCGCTGCCTGCCGGCCCGGCCCGTACGCTAGGAGGCGCCGCGCAGGGCGCGCACGACCCGAGCCCAGAGACCCGGGCGCTCGGAGGGCTCGGAGGGCTCGGGGACGAGCGAGGGCTCCTGCGATGAGGGCGGCTCGATGTCGAGCCACGCGCCGACGGTCACGTCGTCCGCCGCTTCCTCCGGTGGGCCCTGGCCGGGCTCGGTCACGCGGCGAGTATAGCCTCGGTGCCGGCCGCCGCCGCAGGCGTCGCTGCGAGCTTGGGGCCGGGTAGACATTTACCGCGACCTTCCGCCCCGGCCGCCTCTACACTCACGAGCCACACCGGCCACCAGCGAGGTGATCACCGTGTTTGAGCAGCCACGTGCAGGCGACGACTCCTCTGAGGAGCTCCTGCGCCGCGCGCTGATCGACAACGAGGGTTCGGCGGCGGTGGCGATGCGCGTCGATGGTCTCGCGCTCTGTGAGGAGCTGACGATCATCTTCCACGGCCGGCGCGACCTCTCGACGATCAAGACCTACGTGGCGCTCGGCTCCCACGGCAGCGGCGACGCGGTCAGCGGCGAGGAGCTGCTGCGGGTCCCCTGCGACCTCGACCTGGCCGAGGCCAGCGATCGCGAGGAGGCGGAGCGCCTCTACCGAGACCAGGCCCGCGCGCTGCGCGATGCGCTGGTCGCCGCCGACACGGTGCTCGCGGTGTGGCGCGAGCCGCTCGCCGAGATGACCGCCGCCCGCATCGAGATCGACCGCGGCGTGCTCGCGGCGGTCGACGCGCCGGCGCCGCGGCTGATCCCGGTCGCGCTGCGCGCCGCGGAGCGACGCCTCAGCGTGGTCGCCGTCTGCACCGCCCGCACGCTGGCTGAGGGCCGCCCACCGCTTGGGATCGCGTGCATCCAGCAGGAGGTCAGCCACGTTTACCCGCTGACCGACGATCCCGAGCATGCGCTGGCCGACTTCCTCGCCCGCGCCGCCGACCACGCCCACCTGCTGGCCGACCAGCTGGCCCACCAGGAGGCCTCCGTGCAGCGCTTCCTGGAGCTCTCCGGGGAGTAGGCGCCCCGGGGCGGCGCCGGAGCGGCCGCTGGCGCTCGTCAGCTCGCAGGTGCCATCCTGGCCTCAGCACGGCCAGGCTCGAACAGCTCGATCGGGTTGCCGGAAGGGTCTTCGATGAGGATCTGGAGGCCGCCGACGCCCTCGATCATCTCGCTGCGAAAACTCACGCCGTGCGCGCGCAACTGCGTCACGATCGCGTCGATGTCCTCGACCTCGAGCTGGAAGCGATTCCAGCCCCCGGGCCGGGGCAGCGTGCCGTCCGCCATTGCCGCGCCGCCTCCCGGACCGCCGCCGGGGGCGCTCAGCACGAGCCTCATCTCACCCCGCGAGAGCATCGCGAAGCTCGGCGCCGGATGCATCAGCTCGGTGAAGCCGAGGTGGGTGCAGTAGAAGCTGATCGCCGCATCGACGTCGTCGACGATGTAGCGGACGCTGACGGTGGCCATGAACCCTCCCTCCCGTCCTTTCGCTAGGCGGTCGCCTTGGCCTCGGCGAGCGTGCGCCGCAGCTCGCGGAGCTCGTCGCGCAGGCGCGCGGCGTACTCGAAGCGCAGCTCCTCGGCGGCGACGAGCATCTCCTCCTCGAGCTCGACCGCGAGCTTCTCGAGCTCGTGCGGCGCGAGCTCCTCGCTGGCGCGGGCCACGCGCCGGCGCCGCTTGGGGGTCTTGGACTCGGCCGTGAGGAAATCCGAGATGTCGCTGACGCCCTTGACGATCGTCGCGGCCGTGATGCCGTGCTCCTCGTTGTAGGCGAGCTGGATCGCGCGGCG
>DATNHQ010000036.1:0-7928 GCA_035604915.1 Solirubrobacteraceae bacterium | reverse complement strand
CCATGTTCCCGAGCCCGACGATGCCGACGGCAAGGTCGCTCATCGCTCGACCCTATCGGAAAGCTTGTAGGCTCGTCATACACCTCCGGAGGCCGTCGACGTGGATCTCGAAGTGCTGCTGGACGCGCGCGCCGAGCTGGCCGAGGGGCCGATCTGGGACGCCGCCGCGCCACGCTGATCTGGGTCGACCAGCTCGCCGGCAGTGTCCACCGGATCGGGCTTGACGGCGTTCGCGGGCCCACGCTCGAGCTCGGCGGCGGGTCGTGCGGCCGACGCCGGGATGGACTCACCGCTGCGTGAGATTCCACGTGGTATCGCGCCGAGCGATTCTGCCTAAAGGCGCCCTGGTTTTGCCATAATAGGCGCAGCCGGCGTCGTCGCTCCGATCCACGGGCTCCGAAGGCGCGATCGCCATCCTTCGCTGCCGGCCGGCACAGCCCTACAGCAAGGAGAAACCCCCACGTGGCACTTCAACTTGGCGCAGTAGCGCCCGACTTCGAGGCCCAGTCGACCGAGCGACCGATCAGCTTCCACGAGTGGCTGGGCGACTCGTGGGCGGTGCCGTTCTCGCATCCGAGCGACCGCCAAACCCTACTGTCCGCGAGCCTCTAGGAGACCACCATGACACTCACGATTGGCGACACCGCACCAGATTTCGAGGCCGACAGCACCGAGGGCCGGATCAGCTTCCACGACTGGATCGGCGACAGCTGGGCAGTCCTGTTCAGCCATCCACGAGCCTTCACGCCGGTCTGCACCACAGAGCTTGGATACATGGCCTCCATCAAGCCGGAGTTCGACCGTCGAGGCGTGAAGATCATCGGCCTCTCCACCGATCCGGTCGAGGGCCAGGAGAAGTGGGCGGCCGACATCGCCAGCTCCCAGGGCACGGCGGTCAACTATCCGATCATCGCCGACACCGACCACGCCGTCGCCAAGGCCTACGGCATGCTGCCAGCGGACGTGACGGGCGATCCCACTGAGCGGACTCCAGCCCAGAACGCCACGCTCCGCAACGTGTTCGTCATCGGTCCGGACAGGAAGATCAAGCTCGTGCTGGTCTACCCGATGACGACGGGCCGGAACTTCGATGAGGTCCTGCGGGTGATCGACTCGCTCCAACTGACAGCCAACCACCAGGTCGCCACGCCTGCCCAATGGAAGCAGGGCGAGGACGTGATCCTCACCGCAGCCGTGACGCCGGAGATCCAAGCCGAACGCTACCCGGAGGGCATCAAGGCCCAGCCGCTGCCGTACATCCGCATCGTCCCGTCTCCGTAGCCGAGCATTCCGAGGTCGGCATTCCGGCTGACGCGAGAACGCCGAAGGCTCCCCGAGTGGCGGTCAGCGCGCGCGGCGTCTGCGCGCGGGCCGCGCGCCGACCCGCCGGCGCTAGAGCGCCACGTTGACCTGGGCGGAGTCGACGATCTGCTCGAAGCTGACGAGCTTGCCATCGCGCGCCACGATCGAGTGCGCGAAGCGGGCCGAGAATGCCTTGCCCGTCGCCTTGTAGGTGCCGCTGTAGGCGCCGACCCCGACCGCGCGCTCGCCGTCGCCGACGACATAGTCGACATCCGCCCTGAAGCCGTCCCACTCGCTGCCGAGGCGCGCGAACACGCCGTTGAGGACCGCATCCGGGCCGTGGTAGGTGCCGCCGTAGGGGAAGCCCTGAGCCTCCACCCACTCGATTTCGGCGTCGAGCAGCTCGAGCGCGCCGGGGATATCGCCGCTGTCCATCGCCGCATAGAAGCTCTCGAGGGTCGTCTTGCCTGGCATCGGGAAACCTTTCGACGTTGGTTGAGCTGGGTGCGCGGCCACGCTATCAGCGCTCGCGCGGCCTGCGCGCCCTCGGCGCCGTCAGCTCGAGCCTCGACGCCGGGCCGGCGGATCAAGTCGAGGACGCGGTCGAGGATCGCGCTCGCGGAGTGGCGGTCCGGACCTCCGCGGGGTATCATCGCGCGCCGAGCGATGAGGCTCGCTCTATAACCGCGGCCCCGCGCCGCTGATGGCCTCTACGACACCGTCCAACGACGCATCGTGGAGGCCTGCCGATGGATCCAGTCTCACTCGCAGCCATCCTCGTCGGAGCCGTGCTGTTCGCCAGCATGGTCTCGGTCGAGTTCGGGATCTCGGTCGCCCTGATCGAGCTCGCGCTCGGCGTGGCGCTCGGCAACATCTTCAGCCTCAACCCGAGCGAGAGCTGGCTCGTCTTCATCGCCGGCTTCGCCTCGGTCGTGCTGACCTTTCTCGCTGGGGCAGAGGTTGACCCCGACTACTTCCGCGAACGCTTCGCCGCATCGATCACGATCGGCGTCGCGTCGTTCGCGGGACCGTTCATCGTCGCGACGCTGGTCGCGCTCGGCCCGCTCGGATGGAGCACCAAGGCGTCGCTGATCGCGGGCACGGCGCTCTCAACAACCAGTCTCGCCGTCGTCTACGCCGTGTTGGTGGAGAGCGGGCTGAACGCCGCCAGGATTGGGAAGCTGATCATGAGTGCCTGCTTCGTCACCGACATGTGCACGGTCATCGCGCTGTCCGCGATCTTCATCAAGCCGACAATCTGGTTTCCGGTGTTTCTCGCCGTTTCGGTCGCGCTGATCGTGGCGCTGCCGAAGCTCTCGCCATGGTTCTTTGGACGCTACGGCGACCGCGTGATCGAGCCGGAGATCAAGCTCGTGTTTGCAATCCTGCTCGCCCTGATGGTGCTTGGCAAGGCGGCCAACAGCCAAGCCGTGCTGCCCGCGTTCGTGCTCGGCCTGGTCATGTCACGCCACTACCAGCGCCATGCCGAGGAGCAACGACGGCTGCGCGTCGTCGCGTTCGCGTTCCTCACCCCGTTCTTCTTCATGCGCGGAGGCATGAACGTCTCGCTCAGCGCGGTGTTCGCAAACCTCGGCGTGCTCGGCCTCCTCTTCCTCGCCAAGATGGCGCCCAAGCTCGGCCTGGTATTCCCGCTCGCTCGGCGCCACGCGCGCGAAAACGCGACGTTCACGACGCTGCTGATGAGCACCGGCCTCACGTTCGGAACGATCAGCGCGCTCTACGGCCTGACCGCGCACATCATCACCAGAACCCAGTTCTCGCTACTCGTGACCGTCGTCGTGCTCTCCGCAATCGTCCCAACCGCAATCGCCCAACGCTGGTTCTCGCCACGTCTCCCAGGCGAGCACCCCCACCTCATGCCACCCGACCCATCGGAGCTCCTGATCGGCGGGTCATCGACCTAGCGCGACCCACCACGGCCAGGCCGCCTGACGCGGAGTCGACGAACCAAGCCGGCCGCGCCGCGCCCCCCACGACTCCTGCGTCAGCTCAGCGGCGTGCCGGTGAGCCCGGCGCACGCCTCGAGCAGGCGCTCCTGGACCTCCACGTCGTCGACGGCGGGGTGCGTCTCATGCAGGCGCTGGTGGTAGAAGTAGCGCCCCGAGACGAGCGCCGCCGGGTCCTCGGAGACGGCGAGCCAGGCCTGCGTGAGCGCGCCGAGATCGAGGTCATCGGGCGCAGCGGGCCCGCCCATCTTCGTCGCCACCCAGCCCGGCTCGACCGCGTTGGAGAGCACGCCCTGCCAGCGCCGTGCGACCGCGAAGGCGAGCACGACGTCCCACAGCTTGCTGTCGGCGTAGGCCTGTGAGCCGTCCCAGCGCCGCGCGGCCCACTGAAGGTCGCCGGTGCCCGGGTCGCCGCTGCGGTGCATGCCCGAGCTGAGGTAGACCAGCCGCCGCGGCCTCGCCATCAGCGCCGTCAGCAAATACGGAGCGAGCACGTTGGTCGCGAACACGTGCTCGAGGGAGTCGACCGTCTCGATGCGCGGCTCGCGGTGGCCGACGGCCGCGTTGTGGATCACGGCGTCGAAGCGACCGAGCGCGTTCGCCGCCTCGGCGACCGCGCGCACCTCGGCGATGTTGGCGAGATCGCCGACCACCGCCGCCTCGGCGTGCGGCGCGGCGGCGCGCGCCGCCGCCGCGCGCTCCTCGCTGCGGGCGTGCAGCGTCACCGCGTGGCCCTGCTCGAGCAGCAGCTGCGCCGCCATCAGGCCGAGGCCGTCGGCTGAGCCTGTCACGAGAACGCGCGCCACGCTAGCCGCCGTAGAGGTCGCGGTGGCGGAAGGCGCCGAGCGCCGCGACGGCGGCGAGCGCCCCGATCGCCGCCATGATCGCCGCGGGCTGGCCCCGGAAGGGCTGCGCGGGCACCGCTCCGATGTGCGCGAAGGGCGTCAGCGCGACGAGCCACGCGGGTGCGCCGAGCAGCGAGCCGACCAGCTGCCAGAGGAAAGCGACGGCGACCAGGCCGTAAGCGAGAGCGGAGCCCGCGCGCGGCAGGAGCGCGTATGCCAGCGCGGCGATGCCGAGGAAGAGCAGCGCCACCGGCAGGCAGTTGAGGGCAGCCTCGAGCATCCGCGGCAGCGAGATCGAGACGCCCTGCGAGGCCGCGCCCGCCCACGCGAACAGTCCGGCGGCGGCGGCGATCGCGACGACGCCGGCGCCGGCGAGGAGCAGGCGCCCACCGAGCCAGCGCGTGCGGGCGAGCGGCAGCGCGAGCAGCGTCTCGAGCCGCTCCTCGGCCTCCTCGTGCCGCGCCGCCGCCACCTGGCCGCAGGCGAACAGGCTCGCGGCGAGGACGAAGAAGACGAACACGAAGGCGAGGTAGCCGGTCGGCGTGGCGATCGAACCGCTACCGAGCTTCTCGAGCTCGCGCTGCAGGCTCTTTGAGATGCCGGCGCCGGAGACGCTGCGCGAGATCACGCCGAGGATCAGCGCGAACGCCGCAACGCTGCCCGTCCACACCACGAGGCTCGTGCGCTCGCTGCGCAGCGCCTGAGCGCTCGCGGAGGAGAGCAGCCACAGCCTCGGCTCGGAACGCTCGCGCGCCGCCACCACGCCGGTGCCGACATCGCGCCGGGAGCACAGCGCGCCGCCCAGGCACAGGAGCGCCGCGGCGGCGGCCAGCGGCAGCGCCAGCACGGCCGGCTGCGCACCCGCGAAGGGGCGCAGCTGCTCGGCCCAGCCGAGCGGCGTCGCCCAGCGCAGCCAGCCGAGGCCGCCCGAGGTGTCTGCGACCACGCGCGCCACGAAGAACGCGCCGACGACCGCCCCGCCGAGCTCAAGGGCGATCCGCCGGCTGGGCGCGAGCTGGCTTGCGACCGCCCCGACGCCGGCGCAGACCGGCGCGACCGATGCGGTCGCGAGCGCGAGATACGCGGACGGCCCGACGGGCAGCCCGGCGATCAGGAAGCCGGCGAGTTCGCCGAGCCACAGCAGGGCGATGCCCACACCGATAGCGGCGAGCGCCGACAGGTAGGCGGTGCGCCGCGCGACGAGGCCGGCGAGCACGAGCTCAGTGCGGCCCGACTCCTCCTCACTGCGCAGCGCCCGCACGGCCGCGAGAAGCCCGAACACGGCGGAGAGGATCGCCAGCGTGCCGCCGACCCGCCAGGCGCTGTAGCCGCCGACGGTGAGCAGATCGTGAGGCTGACCGTAGAAGAGGCGGATCGCCTGGTTGTCGCCGAAGCTGCGGGCGAACGCCCGCCGCGCCGCGATCGTCGCGTAGGCGTGGCGGTAGCCGATCGGCTGGATGTAGGAGTAGACGGCGAACAGGTAGGCGAACGCGAGCGTTCGCACGCGGGCGTCGCCGAGCGCACGGCGCGTCAGCGCCAGCCGGCGCGCAGCGGCCTCAGGCAGGCGCACGGCCGCCGGCGCGGTCACTGCCGTCGTAGTGGTGCAGGAAGATCTCCTCGAGCGAGGGCTCACGGCTCGTGAGCGTGGCGACGGGGTGCTGCGCGAGCGCCGCGATCAGCGGGCCGATCGGGCCTGCGACCTCGAAGCGCAGGGCGTTGGGCCCAGCGCGCTCGACCCGCACACCGGGCAGCGGCGCGATCGCCGGCGCCGGCCCGGCGAAGGCGACCTCCACTGTCTGGGCGGCCAGGTGACGCAGCTGCGCGAGCGTTCCCTCGTCGACCAGACGGCCTGCGCGCAGGATCCCGACTCGGTCGCACAGCGCCTCGACCTCGCCGAGCAGATGCGAGGAGAGGAAGACCGTCTGGCCGCGCCCGCGCGCCTCCTGCACGGACTCGCGGAAGGCCATCTCCATCAGCGGATCAAGGCCGCTCGTCGGCTCGTCGAGCAGCAGCAGGTCGGCGCGCGTGGCGAGCGCCGCCACGAGCTGAACCTTCTGGCGGTTGCCCTTGGAGAGGGCGCGCACCTTCTTGCGTGTGTCCAGCTCGAAGCGCTCGAGGAGCGCCGCACGATAGGCGGTGTCGGTACCGCCGTGGAGGCGGGCCAGGAACTCCAGCGTCTCGCCGGCGGTCAGCGACGGCCACAGGAACGGCTCGCCGGCGACGTAGGCGACGCGGCGGTGGGCCCGCACCGGCTCGGCCCACGCGTTGACACCGAACAGCTCGGCGCCCCCGGAGCTCGGGCGATGCAGGCCGAGCAGCACGCGAATCGTTGTCGTCTTGCCGGCGCCGTTGGGGCCGAGGTAGCCGTACACCTCGCCCTCGTGCACGAGCAGGTCGAGGTTGTCCAGCGCGAGCGTCTCGCCGTAGCGCTTGCTCAGCGCATGCGTGCTGATCGCGGGCGGTGCCGGCGCTGCGCCCACGGCCGCCTAATCGCGGCGCAAGCCGTGGATGTCGGAGTGCTTGTCCCAGAGGTAGTCGAGGAAGGGCTTGGCGTCGAGGTCGGCTCCGATCGCACGCCGCAGCGTCTGCGCCGGCGTGAACATGCGTCCGTAGCGGTGCAGGCGGCCGCCGAGCCACTCGCGCAGCGGCGCGAAGTCCCCCGCCGCGATGCGCTCTTCGAGATCGGGGTGATCCTCGCGCGCGCACGCCCAGAGCTGCGCGGCGATCATGTTGCCGAGCGCATAGGTCGGGAAGTAGCCGAAGCCGCCGAAGGACCAATGGATGTCCTGAAGCACGCCGCGGGCATCGTCGGGGACCTCGACGCCGAGGTAGGAGCGCGCGCGTTCGCGCCAGGCGTCGGCCAGATCATCCGGCTCGAGCGAGCCCTCGAACAGCTCGAGCTCGAGCTCGAAGCGAAGGATGATGTGCAGCGCGTAGGTGACCTCATCTGCCTGCACCCGGATCAGCGAGCGTTCGACGACGTTGACGGCGCGGTAGAGCCCGGACTCGTCGATGTCGTCGAAGCGCCCGGGGAAGGCGTCGCGCAGGCGCGGCAGCAGATAGGCGGCGCCGGCGCGGCTGCGCCCGACCATGTTCTCCCAGAGGCGGCTCTGGGACTCGTGCACGCTGCTCGAGACGCCGGCGCACAGCGGCGTGCGCTCGAGCGCGCGGTCGATCTGGGAGTCATAGAGCGCGTGCCCGAACTCGTGCAGCCCCGCGAACAGCGCCTCGAGCGAGTCCTCCGTGAAGCGCGCCGTGATGCGCTGGTCCTCCAGCGCGACGGTCGTCGAGAACGGGTGCTGGGACTCGTCCAGGCGCGACCGGCTCGGATGGAAGCCGACGCCGATGAGCACGTCGCGAACGAGCCGGCGCTGGGCGTCAGCCGGGAACGGACCGCTCAGCCGCTCGGGAGCGAGCCCCTCCGCACGCGAGCGTTCGATCGCCGCGATCAGCGGCGCCAGCCCGTCGCGCAGCTGCGCGAACACGCTGCGCACCTGCTCGGTGCGCATGCCGGGCTCGTAGTCGTCGAGAACCGCGTCGTAGGGGTGCTCCACGTCGGGGAAGCAGGCGATGTAGCGCCGGGTCAGCGCCACCAGCTCGCGCAGCTGCGGCAGGAAGCCGGCGAAGTCATCCGCGGCCCGCGCCCGCGCCCACGCGTGCTGGCCGAGCGAGCGCGCCCGCGCGAGCTCGGCGCGCAGCGACACGGGCACCCGCAGCGCCTTGTCTCGATCGCGGCGCGCAACGCGGACCAACGCGGCATCACGATCGGCGGGAACGTCCGGCTCCCCGGCCGGCGTCGGCTGCTCCTCCACGC
>DATNHQ010000035.1:0-30173 GCA_035604915.1 Solirubrobacteraceae bacterium | reverse complement strand
CCGGTCGAAACGCCTTCTCCGCCAGACGCAACAGCACAATCGAATCCTTGCCGCCACTAAACAACAACACCGGCCGCTCAAACCCCGACGCCACCTCCCGCAACACATGCACACCCTCAGACTCAAGCGCACGAAGATGCGTGAGGCGGGCCGCGGCCGCCGTGCCGTTCGAGCTCATCGTTGCCTCAGACGTGGATGCCGCACTCGGTCTTGTCGCTACCAGCCCAGCGCCCTTCGCGCCCGGACCCGGGAAGGGTACAGGGGACGCAGCCGATCGATTCGTAACCGCGGTCATGCAGCGGGTTGTAGGGGACGTCGTGGTGGAAGATGTAGTCCCACACCGTCCTGTCGTCCCAGTCGGCGATCGGGTTGGCCTTCCAGAGGCCGCGGTGCACGTCGAAGGCGAGCTTCGGCGTGCCGGCGCGGGTCGGCGCCTGCTCGCGGCGCAGCCCAGTGATCCAGCCGTCGAGACCGCCGAGCGCGCGCTCGAGCGCGTCGACCTTGGCCGCCGAGCAGCATTCGCCCGCGCTCCAGACTCCGTCGCCCTCGCGCGAGGCGTCGAAGATCTCTACGCGCACGCCGTAGCGCAGCTCGATCTCGCGCCAGGCCTGGTAGGTCTCGGGGAAGAGCACGCCGGTGTCGATCGTGAACACCCGCGCGGCGGGCTCGAGTCGCATCAGCATGTCGATCAGGACCGCCTCCTCCTTCTGGAAGGAGCACGCGAGCGCGAGCCGCGGGTGGTGGCGCTCGAGCATGTGGCCGAGGACCTGCTCGGCGCTCGCGCCCTCGAGGTCCGGGACGGAGTCGGGCCGCGTCGCTAGACCGCGCATTCGCCCTCCCCCCGGATCACCACGAACGGCTCGTTGCGGTTCCAGTCGATGAAGTGGTTCATCGACTCGAGCGAGAACTCCGGCGGCAGCGCCAGGTCCTTGACCAGCTCCTCGAAGCGGGCGGTGCCGATCCGCGCGACGAAGTCGTTGAAGGCCTCGCCCTCGACGCGCTCGCTCTGGTAGTGCACCAGCCAGCGCTCGACGGCCTCCGGCACGCGCTTGGCGGGAAGCCGCGACTTCAGCCGCTGCCCCATCGCGACTGTGCCGTCGGCGAAGTTGCCGGCGAGCAGCGGGATGTAGGCGGGGACCGTCCGCTCGCCGATCTTGATCGAGGCGCCGGTGAAGCCGATGTTGGCGATGTGGTGCTGCCCGCAGCCGTTCGGGCAGCCGCTCATCTTGATGTTGATCTCGCGCGTCAGCGGATCCTCGATCGCGAGCGAGTCGATGCGCTCCTGGATCGCCGCGCTCAGTCCCATCGAGCTCGTGATGCCGAGCTTGCAGCTGTCGGTCCCCGGGCAGCTGACGATGTCGGCGACCGTTCGCGGGCCGATGCCCGCCAGGCCGAGCTCGCCCAGCGCAAGCCAGACCTCGTAGAGCGAGGGCGGCCGCACCCAGCGCAGCAGCAGGTTCTGCTGCACGGTCGTGCGGGCGTAGTCGCCGCAGTGCTCGCGCATGATCGCCGCGAGGCCGCGCAGCTGCTCGGGCGTGAGGTCGCCGCGGACGACCTTGACCTCGACCGTGACGAAGCCCTGCTGCCGCTGCGCGCGCGTGTTCTGCGCGACGAAGCGCTCGAACTCCTCGGCGCCGGCAGGCGCGGCGAGGTAGTCATCGCGCAGCGCCGGTGCGCCGGTCTCCTCGTCGTAGCGGAACAGCAGCGGCTCAGGGTCGAAGTTGCGCTCCGCGACCCAGTCGCCGCGCAGCTCCTCCTCGACCATCTCGCGGAAGGCGTCGATCCCGATGCGGTCGATCAGCACCTTGATGCGGGCACGGGCGCGGTTGGCGCGCAGCTCGTCCTGGCGGTTGAAGATCCGCAGCACGGCCTCGGTCACCTTCAGGTACTCACCGTCGTCGGCGCCGACGAAGTCGTAGAGCGTCGGCGCGACGCGCGGCATGATCGAGGTGCCGCCGCCGACCCGCAGCTCGAAGCCGCGGCGGCCGTCCTTGATCCGCGGGATGAAGCCGCCGTCGTGGATGCCGGTGATCGCGATGTCCTCGTCGGTCGCTGAGAAGGCGGTCTTGTACTTGCGCGGCATCAGCTGGCAGACCTCGTTGCGCACGAAGTAGCGAACGTAGGCGCCGACGTAGGGGGTCGGGTCGAACAGCTCGTTCTCGCACACCCCGGCCCAGGGGTCGCCGGTGACGTTGCGGATCGTGTTGCCGCAGCCCTCTCGCGAGGACAGCCCGCTACGTGAGATCTCGCGGATCAGCTTGGCCGCGTCGGGTAGCGGCACGTGGTGGAGCTGGACGTTCTGGCGCGTCGTGATGTGCCCCTTGCGAAGCGGCACATAGCGCTCGATCACATCGGCGAAGGCCTCCAGCTGCTCCGCGGTGATACCACCGAAGGGGAGCTTCACGCGCACCATCTGGCGCTCGATCTGGCGCTGGCCGTAGACGCCCTGCTTGAGGCGGAAGCCGATGAATTGGTCCTCGGGCGTCTGGCCGTCGAGGAACCTTCCGGCCTCGTTGTCGAAATCGTCGAACTCGCGTTCGAGGATCGGGATCACGTGGCCCGGGACGTTCTCGTAGACCTCGGGATCGGCGAGCGAACCGCGTCCGCCGGTGGCGCTGGGTGCCATGCAACGACCTCTTCGCTGGTTGGAAGAGGAAATACTACTGAAAGTCGGGTGCGTTTCTAGAGATTCGCTGGCGCGTGCGGATCACGCGCCACGGCCTCGCGCCGCGCGGCGCGCAGCCAGCCGCTCTTTGCGGCCGTGGCAGGCCGCGGCGGCGGCGCCGTTTCCTGCCGGAAACGCTCGAGCGCGGCGGCGATCGCGGCCGCCTCCAGTTCCGTCGGCGCGGGCGTGATCCGGGTGCGGGCGAGCTCGCTCAAGTGCGCTAGAGCGGGATGTTGCCGTGCTTGCGGCGCGGCCCGCTCTCGCGCTTGGTCGCGAGCAGGTGCAGCGCCGTGATCAGGCGCGGGCGCGTCTCGTGCGGCTCGATCACGTCGTCGATGTAGCCGCGCTCGGCCGCCGAGTAGGGATTCGCGAAGCGCGCGCGGTAGTCGTCCATCAGCTGTTCGCGGCGCTTCTCGGGGGCCTTGCTCGCGGCGAGCTGGCGGCGATAGATGATGTTGACCGCCCCCTCCGGGCCCATCACCGCGATCTCAGCCGTCGGCCAGGCGAAGTTGAAGTCGGCGCCGAGGTGCTTTGAGGACATCACGTCGTAGGCACCGCCGTATGCCTTACGCGTGATCACCGTGATCTTCGGGACCGTCGCCTCCGCGTAAGCGTAGAGGAGCTTGGCGCCGTGGCGGATGATCCCGCCCCACTCCTGCTCGGTTCCGGGCAAAAAGCCGGGGACGTCGACGAACGTGATCAGCGGGATGTTGAAGGCGTCGCAGGTGCGCACGAAGCGCGCCGCCTTCGTCGAGGCGTCGATGTCGAGCACGCCGGCGAGCGCCGACGGCTGGTTGCCGACAACTCCCACGGCGACGCCGTCCAGTCGCGAGAGGCCGCAGACGATGTTGGGCGCGTGGTGCTCATGGACCTCGAGGAATTCGCCGTCGTCGACGATCAGGCGAATCGCGGAGCGCATGTCGTAGGCCTTGCTCGTGCTGTCGGGGACGATCGTGTCGAGCTCTGCGTCCATCCGCTGCGGGTCGTCGGTCGGGATCAGGGCGGGCGTCGACTCGAGGTTGTTCTGCGGCAGGAACGACAACAGGTAGCGCGCCTCGGCCAGGCAATGGTCCTCATCCTCGGTCGCGAAGTGCGCGACGCCCGACTTGGTGTTGTGGGTGTGGGCGCCGCCGAGCTCCTCGAAGCCGACCTCTTCGCGGGTGACGGTCCGGATCACGTCGGGGCCGGTGATGAACATGTGCGAGGTCCCGCTGACCATCAGGATGAAGTCGGTGATCGCCGGCGAGTAGACGGCGCCGCCGGCGCAGGGGCCCATGATCAGCGAGATCTGCGGGATCACGCCGGAGCAGCGCACGTTGCGGTGGAAGACCTCGCCGTAGGCGCCGAGCGAGACGACGCCCTCCTGGATGCGCGCGCCGCCCGAGTCGTTGATGCCGATCAGCGGGCAGCCGACGCGCGCCGCGAGGTCCATCACCTTGCAGATCTTCTCGCCCATGGCCTCGCCGAGCGAGCCGCCGAAGACCGTGAAGTCCTGGCTGAAGACGCAGACCTGGCGGCCTTCGATCGTGCCGTGCCCGGTGATCACCGCGTCGGCCAGCGGGCGGGTGCGGTCCATCTCGAAATCGGTCGTGCGGTGGCGCACGAAGCCGTCGAGCTCCTCGAAGGAGCCGGGGTCGAGCAGCTTCTCGATCCGCTCGCGCGCTGTGTACTTGCCCTTCGCGTGCTGCTTTGCGACCGCCGGGCCCTCGGCGTGCGCCGCCTCGCGGCGCAGCTCATGCAGCTGCTCGAGCTTCTCGGCGTAGCTGTGGGGCGCGTGCTGGGTCACCGCGCCGTGATCCTAGGCGGTTGCGAGCGCGCTCGGCCGGCTAGTGCGCCGGCTGGCGCGAGAAGGGCCGGTGGCGCGCGGCGCCGATCTGGTCGAGCACGGTCCTCAGCGCAACCTCGGCGGTGGCGCTGTCGAGCGCGGGCACGGGCTGCGGCTGCACCGGTGCCGGCGCGGCCGGCGGGCGCAAACGGGCGAGCAAACGCGCGATCGGGCCCTGGCCGCGCGGCGTCGGCGGCGTCGGCGGCGGCGGTTCGGCGGCGAACTGCGCGGTGAGGCGCACGCGCGTGCCGAAGCCGCTCGGCTGCAACTCGACCGACCCGGCCGCGAGCTCGCTCTCCCAGACGATGCTCGACTCGGGCGTCAGACGCGTGATGCGGATCTCGCCGAACGGCTCGTGCAGCATGCGGTCAAGCAGCGCGGACTCGCTCAGCTCGGCCCACAGCTCGGGCACGGATTTGACGAGCGTCCGCTGAGCGATGACATCTCCCATGACCTGTAAGTATTTGCGCTTGGGCGGGCGAATCCTGCCGTGCCATGATCAGCACGTGCACGCTTCGCGCCGCGCGCTCGCCGCCGAGGTTCTCGCCGCAACGCGCGCTCACGACGAGCGCCAGAGCGACCGCCGCGCGCGCTTTCGCAACGTCGAGCCCGAGACCGCGGAGCTACTGGCCCTGCTCGTGCGCGCGAGCCGTGCGCAGCGCATCCTCGAGCTCGGCACCTCCAACGGCTACTCGACGATCTGGCTCGCCGACGCCGCCGAGGTCGAGGAGATCGGCGCGCTGATCGATCTCGAGCGCTCAGTCTCAACCGTGCTTGTGGAGATCGGGGCAGGGGTCCGGCCCGTCGTGCGGGACGACTAGCCGCGGCGGCGGGTACGCTGCGCCGGATGGGAACCGCGATGGTCACCGGCGGCGCCGGGTTCCTCGGCTCGCACCTCTGCGACGAACTGCTCGCGCGCGGGAACCGCGTGATCTGCGTCGACAACCTGGAGACGGGCTCACTCGAGAACATCGCCCACATCAGGGATCCGAGCTTCGTCGCGCTCAACGTCGACATCACCGAGCCCTACTACGTCGACGAGCCGATCGACTGCGTCTACCACCTCGCCTCGCCGGCATCGCCGATCGACTACCTGCGCCTGCCCCTGCACACGCTCAAGGTCGGCTCCCACGGCACCCACCACACGCTGGGCCTGGCGAAGGAGCACCGCGCCCGCTTCCTGCTGGCGTCCACGAGCGAGGTCTACGGCGACCCGCAGGAGCACCCCCAGCGTGAGAGCTATTGGGGCCACGTCAACCCGATCGGGCCGCGCGGCGTCTACGACGAGGCCAAGCGCTACGCCGAGGCGCTGACGATGGCCTACCACCGCCAGCAGGGCGTCGATACCGCGATCGTGCGGATCTTCAACACCTACGGGCCCCGCATGCGCCCGTTCGACGGGCGCGCGATCCCGACCTTCGTGCGACAGGCGCTGGCGGGGCTGCCGATCACGGTCTTCGGCGACGGCAGCCAGACGCGTTCGTTCTGCTTCGTCAGCGATCTGATCCGAGGCCTGATCGCGCTTGCCGAGTCGGGCTATCACGAGCCGGTCAACATCGGCAACCCTGACGAGTTCACGCTGCTCTCGCTTGCGGAGACCGTGCTCGAGCTGACCGCCAGCAGGTCACAGATCGTCTTCGCGGAGCTGCCGGTCGACGACCCCAAGCAGCGCCGGCCCGACATCTCTCGCGCCCAGGAGCTGCTCGGCTGGTCGCCCGAGGTGTCGCTGCGCGACGGCCTGGGCCGCACGCTCGCGGCGGCCTGAGCGGGGACGGCAGCTGAAGCTCGCGGTCGTCGCCTGAGCGGGGACGGCAGCTGAAGCTCACGGTCGCCAGGGCCCGATCCTGCCGCGTTGGCCGGTCCTAAACACACGAACGACCGGCGCTGCCGGCCGGTCGTTCGTGGCCGCCGCGTCCTAGTGAGAGGGAACCAGGAGTCGGGCGGGGCTCTGGCAAGGTAGCGCGCTTGCGGCGCGCCGCCCGGAGCGCCTCTCACCCGGCGCTGGTGAAGTTCCTTCCCCCTCGCCGCGCCGCGGCGGACGCCTGCGCGCGTGCAAGAATCGAAATTGGTCCCCCATTCCTAGCGCTACAGCGCAACATCTGAGAGAGTGAGGCGTTCGATCAATCAGAGATGGCAAGCCCTCGTCAGACCATTCGCCTAGCAGGCGACCCGGCAACCGACCGGACGCCAAGCCTGCCCAGACTCGTGCATCTGGAGCCGATCGCTCTCGCTGAGCGCGACGTGCGCGCGAAGCGTCCGCCGCTGCTCTCGTTCCTCCTGCGCTGGGCGACCGCGCGGCGCTTCGTGCGCATCGCCGTGCTGATGGCGCTCGACTTCGCAGGCGTCTTCCTCGCGATCTTCACGGCGCTCGTGTTCAAAGACGTCGTGCACGGCCAGGCGCGGCTGTACTCGCAGGCCTTCCACCAGACGCGCACGATCGTCGCGTTCGCCTATCTCGTGACCGTGCTGCTGTTCGCGCGCTCGGACATGTATGCCGACCGCGGCGCGCGCCCCGGCTTCACGCGGATCCTCGCGACGCTCTTCCAGGTGACGGTCGTCGCGGTCGTCTTCGCGGTCGTCAGCGGCGCCAACCACTTCTCTTCCTACTACATCTTCTACGGCTCGTTCTTCTTCGCGCTCGTCTTCCTCAGCGCGTTCCGCCAGGCGTATGAGCGGGCCTCGGGCCTGTTGCTGCGTGCTGCGGGCTACCGTCGCCGCGCGGTGCTGGTCGGGAGCGGCCAGCACATCGAGGCGGTGGCGAACGCGCTCGCGGCCGCGCACGTGCCGGCTGTCGAGATCGTCGGCTTCATCGCGCGAGCGCAGCCTCCGGGTCACAACGGCCTGCGCTCGCTCGGCTCGCTCGGCGACCTCGACCAGGCGCTCGGGCAGAGCCGCGTCGACGAGATCATCGTCGTCGATCCGGACTTTCCGGAGCACGAACTGCTCGAGCTCGTCGACTCCGCTCACAGCCACGGCGTGCGTGTGATGATCGCGCCCTCTACCGCCGAGATCCTCGTCCACCGCGCCGAGTTCGTGCCGGGCCAATCGGTGCCGCTGTTCGAGCTGCGCCCACCCGTCTTCGAGGGCGTGGACTTCTTCGTCAAGCGGACCTTCGACCTCGTCGTCGCCTCGCTTCTGATGGTGGTGCTGAGCCCGATCCTGATCGCGATCGCGATCGCGATCAAGCTCGACTCGCGCGGCAAGATCATCTACCGCTCGATCCGGCCGGGCGTCGGCGGTGTGCCGTTCGCCTGCATGAAGTTCCGCACGATGGTCCCGGGCGCGGACTCGCGCCAGTACGACCTCGAGCAGCGCAACGAGGCCACCGGCGCGCTCTTCAAGATGCGCGACGACCCGCGGCTGACCCGCGTCGGGCGCGCGCTGCGCCGCTTCTCGCTCGACGAGCTGCCGCAGCTCGTCAACGTGCTGCGCGGGCAGATGTCGCTGGTGGGCCCGAGGCCGCTACCCCAGCGCGACTTCGAGAAGCTCGAGGCGTGGCACCTGCGCCGCTACCAGGTGATGCCCGGGATGACCGGCCTGTGGCAGGTCTCGGGTCGCGCCGAGCTCGACTTCGACGACCTCGTCCGGCTCGACTTCCTCTACCTGGAGCGCTGGTCGGTGTTCCTCGACCTGGCGATCCTGGTCAAAACACTCCCCGCGGTAATCTGGGGACGCGGCGCGTACTAGCCGGCTGGGTATGAGCGGCCGCGGCCGCGGCATACACGCTCCAGGTCGCGCCCGCGGCATCGCGCCAGCTCCATTGCAGCGGCGCCGGCGCCGGTCGTGCGGCGGCGACGCCCGCCTCGAGCAGGCCCGCCATGTCTCCGCGCGGGACGAAGGTGGCGCGGGGGCCGAGCACCTCGCGCAACGTCGGAGCGTCGCAGGCGACGACCGGCGTGCCGCATGCGAGCGCCTCCACCGGCGGCAGCCCGAAGCCCTCCTCGTCGGAGGGGAAGACGAGGGCCTGCGCGCCGCTGTAAAGCGCCGCCAGCTCGTCGTCTGAGACCTGCCCGGTGAGGGTCACGTCGGGCAGCTCGTGCGCCCACTGACGGGCCGGGCCGACGAGTACCAACGGCATCGCCCGCGGCGCCTGCGCGAGCTCGGCGACGCGCTTTCGCCGCTCGGGGTGGAGCATGCTCCCGACCCACAGCAGGTAGCGCTCGGGCAGCCCGTAGCGCGCGCGCACGGCGGCGATCTCATCCTCGCCGCGCGGGTACATGGACGCTGCGGCCGCCTCGGGGATCACCTTGATGCGCTCGCCGTCGATGTCGAGGCGCTCCCGCACGTCGCCGGCGACGACCTCGCTCGGCACGATCACGCGCTCGGCGCGCTGGACGGCGAGGTAGCGCAGCCGGAAGCGCATGCCGCTGCGCAGGTACTCGGCGTGGCCCTTGAGGTTCACGAGGTCGTGGATCGTGACCACCGCGGCGCACGGGCAGCGCAGCTGCGCGCCGTCGAGCCAGGGCGAGTGGAAGACCTGGCTGCCGCGCGGATGGTGGGTCTCGGTGATCGTGTCGCCGGCCTCGGCAGTCTGCTGGAGCCCCTCGAGGATGCAGCGCACGTAACGGCCGATCCCGCGCGGGTCACCCTTCGCTCGGCTGTCGTACGCGACCCTCATGCGCTTGGTTCCCCTCGAGGTTCGGAGCGGGCAGACCAACGGCCACCCAACCAACGGCCACCCAAACGGGTATTGGAGCCACTGTACATCGGATCTCGGCGGCGCAGGAATTGATTTCCTACCCGGGACCGTGGCCTATTTCGAACGCCTCTGGAGCGAGCTCCCCGACGCGGTGCCGGAGCATTTCGAGCGCCGGCGCGACTTCCTCATCGCCACGCTCGAGCCGGGGTCGAGGGTTCTCGACGTGGGCTGCGGCGCCGGCTGGTTCTGCGCGGCGCTGGCCGACGCCGGCTTCGCGGTGGCCGGCGTCGACGTCGCGAGTGGGGCGATCGCGCGCGCGCGGGCGCGCTGTCCCGACGTACAGTTCGAGGTCTCAGGCGAAGGCGGCGAGCTGCCGTTCGCGCCGGCGGCCTTCGACGCGGCCTGGCTCGGCGAGGTGCTCGAGCACGTCCAGGACGGGCTCGGCCTGCTCGCGGCGGTGGCGCGCGTGCTGGTGCCCGGCGGGCGGCTGATCGCCTCGACTCCCGACCACGGCCGCGCGCTGCGCCTCTGGCTGGGGCTGAGCGCGCGGGCCTTCGAGCGACACTTCGAGCCCCGCTCGGACCACGTGCGCTTCTTCACGTCGCGCACGCTGGGCGAGCTGCTCGAGGCCGCCGGCTACGAGGAGCCCGAGATCCACGCGCGGCGTGGTTCTCTATTGGCTAGCTCGCGGGCGGCTCGATGAGCTGAAGCGCGACGCCGGCGGACGTCTCGGGGCGCGTCCAGAGGGCGCGCGAGGGCCCGGTGCTGACCGGGTCGGTCAGCTCCTCGCGCCGGTCGGGGGTGCAGAAGCGCACGCCGCTCGCACGGAGCGTGGCGGCGAGCGCCGTCAGGTCCGCAACGCGAAACGCGACGTGGTCGATCCGGCGATCGGCGCCGTCGAGACGGGGGTCGAGCAGCGCCGCGTCGGTGAAGGTGAAGATCTCCAGCGTGCCGGTGCCCTCGCCGAGGAATGTCGCCCTGATCGCGTACTGCTCGAGCTCGGAGTGGCGGGCGATCGGGAGACCGAAGCAGGCCTGTGCCTCCGCGACGGCGGCGTCGATGTCGCGGACGAGGAAGCCGACGTGATCGAGCGGGCCGAACACGGCGGCCGATCCTAGACCATGCGGGCGCTCGTTCCGCCGCCGTGCAATGCGCGTGGCCTCGCACCGGCCCGCTGGTGCGCAAGACTTTGGCGGTGACATTGGCAGTCGACCTGGGGGGCGGCCGCTCGCTTCGCGGCCTGGAGGACGACGACGCGGAGGAGCTCTTCGCGCTGATCGACGCGAATCGGGCGCACCTTGCCGCCTGGATGCCGTTCGTCGGACAGACCCGCGGCGTCGTCGACTCGCTCGCCTTCATCCGTGCCGCGGGGCGCCAGCACGCGGAGAACCGCGGCATGCAGCTGGCGGTGCTCGCGGACGAGCGCATCATCGGGGTGGCCGGCTTCCACGCGATCGACTGGAGCCGCCGCCAGACGAGCATCGGCTACTGGCTCGCCGCCGAACAGCAGGGATCGGGCACGATGACGGTCGCCGTCGCCGCGCTGCTGGACCACGCCTTCGACACCTGGAAGCTGACCCGCGTGGAGATCCGCGCGGGCGTCCTCAACACCCGTAGCCGCGCGATCCCCCAGCGCCTTGGCTTCCGCGAGGAGGGCGTGCTGCCCGCGGCGGAGCGGATCGGCACGCGCGTGATCGACCACGTCATCTACGCGATGACCACGCGCGAGTGGAAGCGTGCGCGCCAGGCGGCGCGCCGGTCGGTCACTTGAGCGTCGCGAGGTACTGCCGCAGCTCGTCCTGTTTCTGGGGGTCCTGCGGGTTCAGGTAGAGGTTCTCCGCGAGCGCATGCTCGCCGATCGAGGCGTCGGCGGGCGGCAGGACGCTGCCGTAGGTCGAGTCGTATTCGAACAGGGCGAGCCAGCTGGCGGAGTTGGACGGCTGCTGGGCGACGCTGTTCTCGAGCGTCTGCTGGGCGAGGCGGTAGCGGCCGTCCTGGGCGTAGGCGTAGCCGAGCTCGGTCTGGGGCGAGAGGTCGAGCGGGTCGCGCGTGACCGCGGTCTGCTCGTCGGCGATCGCCAGCTTGATCTGGCCGTCGCCGAGCGCGAGGATCCCGGCGTTGTAGGCCTGCTCGGAGCGCAGCGGCTGCCACTGCGACCAGGCGAGCACGAGCGCCACGCCGATCGCAAGAGCGGCCGTGGCGGCGGCGAGCGGCGAGCGCCCTAGGCGAGCGAGCGAGAGCCGGCCCGCCGCCAGAGGCTCGATCGTGGCGCCACGGCCGGCGACCCAGCCGGCGCACAGCAGCGCGATCACGGCGTCGCCGGGCACAAACCAGGTCCAGTCGACGGCCGAGTGCACGGCGAAGGTGACGACGAGGGCGATCAGCGTCAGCATCCCGATCCGCTCCGCCGAGGCACCGCCGGGGGCGCGGGCGCGGAACGGGCCGCCCGCGCGGACCGCGGCGACGCACCAGAATGCCGCCATCGCGAGGCTGAGCGCGAGCCCGACGAGACCGAGGTCGGCGAGCGTCTGGAAGACGTAGCCGTGGGCGTTGACCGCGAGCGCGGGGCCGGTCATGAAGCGCTGGTCGGCGACCGGGTAGGCGCCCGCACCGGTCCCGAACGCCGGGTTGGTGTTGAAGACCTTGATCGCGTAGCTCCAGTACAGCGCCTGCTGGCTGCCGCCGGAGGTGAGGCGCCCCGCGGTGTTTCCGGGCTGCTGGGCGTTGGCGCTCGTCAGCTGATGCCAGCCGTGCGAGATCTCCCCGAAGAAGCCGCGCGAGCTGTGCGCGAGCGCCGCGACGCCGGCGAGCGGGATCAGCGCGAGCATCGCCGCGACGGCGATCGACAGCGTGCGCCGCCGCGCCGCCGACAGCGGGTTGCGATCCGCCGCGAAGCGCTGAGCGACCGCGGCAACGAAGCTGACGAGCACCGCAGCGAGCAGCAGCAGCCCGAGCCGGTGCCCGGGACCGATCCGCGCGGCGAGCGCGACGTTGTCGTCGGCGAGGGCGGGCTGGCGCAGCGTCCAGACGACGACCACCGCCGCCGGGACGCCGGCGATCGCGAGCACCGCCAGCGCGCGCAGCCGCAGCGGCACGAACGCGAACCACACCGCCGCGCCGAGCACCGCCGCCAGCACGGCGCCGCGTGAGTACGACAGCACGAGCGCCACCAGCAGCAGGCACAGCGCCGGCGCCGCGAGCGCGTTGAGCACGCCGTGCCCCTCGCGCCGCGCGCCGAGCCACAGGCACGGCGCGATCCCGAGCGCAGCCGTGAGTCCGAGCGCGTTCCAGTAATCGAAGGGGATCTGCAGGCGCGCGAACTCCTGCGGCGGCGTGGCGTCGAGTGACGCGGGGAAGACCTTGCTCACGAGCCCGTAGAGGCAGACCGCCACGGTCGCGATCAGCACGCCGGCCAGCACGCTACGCCAGCGCTCGCCGACAAGGTGCACGAGCGCGATTGCGCCGGCGAAGGCGGCCGCGTAGGAGAGCGTGCGGTTGGCCTCGAGCCACGAGTTCGACGGCGCCACCGACCAGTCGACCGACAGCGCCGTGTAGGCCGCGAGCGCGAACAGCGCGATCGCCGCGGCCACGCCGAGGATCTGGACGCGGCCGCGGGCCTCGAGCGCCGCGGCGAGCGCCACGAGGACACCGCCGCCAAGCGTCAGCGCGATCTCGACGATCGTGGTGGACTGCAGACCGCCGCCGAGGTAGCTGCCGCCGGTGCTGACGGCGGTGGCCTGTGCTCCGAAGCAGATCGCGGCGATCGCCGCGGCGATCGCGATCCCCAACCACGAGTCGGTGGCCGCGCGCGCCAGCGTGGCGGCGAGCGGCGAGCGGTCGCCGCGCCGGCTAGCGGGAGCGGCGTGCGCGGACAACGTTGTGGAGCGCCCGCCCGCTGACCGCCACGACGGCCGCGAGCAGTGCCGCGAGCACGATCGCCAGCGGCGTCGGCAGGGTTGACAAGAAAGACGCGCTGTGGGTGACGACGGCGCCAGGGGTCACGGTCTGCCCGCTCGGAAGCTTCAGCGGCGAGCCGCCCTCGCTCTGCAGCCGATCGACGCGGTTTCTGATCGCCTTCTGCCCCTGCTTGACGATCACCGGCTTGGACGGTTTCGTGACCCTTCCGACCTTGCTCGGGATCACCGAGTGATGGGACGGGACCTTGGGCGGCGTGCCGAGCGATTGCTTGTGGATCGCCGCGATCAGCACGTCGGCGCAGCCGGTGTATTGCAGCGCCTCGGCCTTGACGTCCTTGAGCGCCGTCTGCAGCACCTTGAGGCTGTAGTGGCCCTTGAGCGGGTCGTTGGTCGCGCAGTCGCGCAGCGCCGCCCTCACGCTCTTGTTGAAGGGGCTCGTATGGGCGTATGCAACCGCTGTGCCGGCGAGAGACCACGCTGCCAGGACGGCGATGAACACCCGCGCAGGCCGCGAGGTCATTGTGTGAAGCTACCAGCCGTCGCTGAGGGCGAAGCAGAAAATTTCAGCGCCTGCACGAAACCGTCGGCCCAGGCGTCGAAGGTGTAGGCGCGGACGTCCTCGCGTCCGGCGGCTCCGAGCGCGGCGCAGCGCGCGCGGTCGGCGGCGAGCGCGCGCAGTGCCTGCGCCAGCGCGGCCGGATCGCCGGCCGGGACGATGACGCCGTTGCGCCCGTCGCGGACGAGGCCGCCGGCGGCGGCGCCGACGGCGGCGCTCGCGATGATCGCTGTTCGCTGGTTCATGGCTTCGTTGACGACCATCCCCCACGGCTCGATGAAACGCCGCGTCACGATCGACGGTACAAGCAGAACGTCGCTTGACCCGTAGAAGTTGCGCAGTTCCGCCGCTGCCAGCAGTCCGGGGGCGACGATACCCGCGGGCAGGCCCGCATGATCGCCGACCACCGTGAGCGTTCCGTCGACGGCGGCCTGCTGCCAGGCTGCGATCGCGACGGCGAGTCCCTTCTCGCGGGCGGGGCGGCCGACGAACAGAGCGGCGAAGCGGTCGCTGCGGCGCGGCGGCACCGGCGCGCCCCAGAACTCGTTGTCGACGGCCTGGGGCGCCACGAACACGCGCGTCGCGCCGTGGCGGCGGACGTAGGCGCTGACATGTTCGCCGTAGGTGACCACGGCCGCCGCGTCGCGGTAGATCCGACGCAGCAGCGCCAGCGCCGCGAGGTGCGCGGCGGTGCGCGGCGTGCGCCAGAGCGCGGCCCAGAAGATGAACGGGACGCCGCCACGGCGGGCGGCGCGCCAGGCCGCGGGCAGCGCGACGCGGCCGCCGGTGCCGACCACGACGGCGCGGTAGGCGCCGGAGGCGACGAGCGCGCCGACCTCGCGCTGGTGCACGAAGCGGTGCGGCAGCCCGGCGGGCGGCGGCTGCGGCGCCGACCCGTGCTGGTGGGGGCCGCCGTAGAGCGCCAGCTCGATGCCGGCGCGCTCGTGCAGTCGCGCGAAGGCGCCGGCCCGGTCCGCCGGTACGTGGCCGGTGACGAACAGCGCCGGCTTCATCGCAGCGCCTCCTCGTAGGCCGCGAGCGTCTGCTCGCCGCAGCGCGGCCAGGTGAACTCGCGCTCGACGGTGGCGCGCGCGCGGGCGCCGAGCGCGCGACGGGCGTCGCCGTCGCCCAGCAGGACGCGCAGGCGCTCGGCGAGCGCATCCGGGGAGCGGGGCGCCACCAGCTCGATGCCGTCGCCGGCGGCGACGATCTCGGCCGGGCCTGGCTCGCCGGCGCAGCCGATCGCGGGGATCCCCGCGGCCATCGCCTCGATGTAGGCGACGCCGAAGGCCTCCTCGGTCGAGGGCATCACGAAGCACCAGGCCTCGCTCGCGCGGCGCGCGGCCGCCGCCGGCGGGAGTTGGCCGGTGAACTCGACGCGATCGCCGACGCCGAGCTCCTGCGCGCGCCGTTCGAGCGCGCCGCGCTCGGGCCCCTCGCCGATCACCAGGTAGCGAACGCCGGGAAGCTTGGCGAGCGCCGCGAGCACATCGGCGTGGCGCTTGCGCGCGACCAGGTGCGCGACAGTGACGATCAGCGGCGTGGGAGCCTCGCTCCCGGGTGCCGGCGGAAGGTCGGTGCCGAGGTGGACGACGCGCGTGCGCGCCGCGCCGTGCTCGCGGGCGAGGCGCTCGATGCCGCGACTGTTGGCGAGCACCAGGCGCGCCGAGCCCAGCACGCGATCGACGACGTCGCGTCCTCCCGGCGCCCGCACGCTGGTCCAGAGCACGTCGCCGCCGTGGACCGAGACGACCAGCGGCGCGCCCGTGGCGGTGCGCAGCACGGCGTCGCCGGCGGGAACCGCGTTGTGGGCGTGGACGAGGTCGAAGGGACCCTCCCGCTCGAGCGCGCGCGCCAACGCCGGCGCTGCCCACGCCCCCCAGCGCGCGTAGGCGCGCCCCCGCGGCGGTGAGACGTAGCGGAGGTAACGGACGGCCAGGCCGTCGGGGTGCGCGATGGTCGGCTGGCGCGCCAGCGCCCATAGGCCCTTCAGCTCGCGCCGCGGAGGCACCAGGCGGTGGAGCACGAAGACCGAGACCTCGACGCCGGCCGCTGCGGTCGCGAGCGCCTGGCGATGAGCCCAGACGCCGAGCACCGGGTCGTGGTGGCGGGGGTAGAACTCGGCGACGACGGCTACGCGCATCGGCGATGCACGGCCAGCGTACGCTGCGACTCGCGCACCGGCAGATAGGGGTGCTCCGCGAGGAACGCCCGCGCCGCGGCGATCGCCTCCTCGCGGGCGTAGGCCGACGCCGCCGGCGCGGCGAGGTGCGCGACCGGCAGCAGGTCGATCAGGCCGATCCGCCAGCCGTGCTCGCGTGCGAGCCACGACCAGTGCGCGTCGAGGCCCCAGCCCATCCCGACCGCCGGGAACGGCAGCAGCGCCGCGTAGGTGTCGCGGTGGAGCGCCGTCAGCGGCCCGATCTCGACGAACGCCGTCTCGCGTGCGACGGCGCCCCACTGGCGGCGCGTCAGCCGCCAGGCGGCATGGGAGCGCAGGCGGTGCGCCGGTGCGGCGAGGCGCAGGCCGTAGCGCTCGGCGAGGTGCAGGAAGGGGGCGAGGAAGCCCGCCGGCAGCCTGACGTCGTCGTCCATCAGCAGGATCCAGTCGAAGCCCTCGAGCTCGACGCCCTCGAGCAGCAGGTTGAGGTTCGCGAACTTCTCGAGCTCGCCCGGCGGGCGCTCGAGCGCGACGACCTCGCAGGCGGAGCGGCGCAGCTCGGCGACCGCGTCGTCGTAGAGCGCCCGGTGTCGCTCGCGCACGACCGAGAGCACCAGCACCCGGCGTGCCAGCCCGCGAGCGGCTCGGCGCGCGCGCAGCAGCTGCCAGGCGCCGCGCGTCGCCGCGGCGCGGTCCTTGAGCTCGCGCAGCGCGTCCCGGCGCCCGCCGACCGTGCCGCTCTCGCCCGAGAGGAAGTCGGCGGCGTCGTCGCCGCGAACACGGTCGTGGCGGGTCTGGCGCGCACGCGCAATCCGCCCGAGGCTGTGGGCCGCCATCACCGGCCCGTTGTCGCAGCGGCGGCGCAGGGTGTGCCAGAGGCAGCCCGTGAGCACGCGCAGCTCGCGCTCGAGCGTCGGCGCGCGTCCCTGCGCCTCGTCGTATGCGCGCGCCTCGCGCCCGCGCGCCATCGCCACCGCCATCAGCGCCCGCGGCGTGGCGTCCGCGGCCACACGGCGGTGGTCGAGACCGGCCGCGGCGATGTAGCGGATGCGCCCGCCGGCGCGCAGGTGGCGTTGCTCCCACTCCTCCTCATCGCCGCTCCAGACGCGGCGGTGGGGGTCGAACGTGCCGACCCGATCGAGCGCGCTGCGGCGGATCGTCAGGTTCGCGCCCCAGGCGCGGGGCACGTCGCGGTCACGGTCGCCGTAGTTGGTGTGCGTGATCGGCGGTCCCTCGCGGCCGCAGACGCGACGCTGCGTGCCCTCGAAGCGGGCGACGATCGGGCCGGTGAAGACGCCGACGTCGGGTTGGGAGTGCGCGGCGGTGATCAGCGCTTCGAGCCAGCCTTCGTGGACCTCGACGTCGTCGTCGATGAACGCGAGCAGTTCGCCGGTGGCCGCCTCGATGCCGGCGTTGCGGGCGGCGTTGAGGCCGCGCGGCTCACCGAGTGACACGTAACGCGCGCCGAAGCGCTCGGCCAGCTGAGCGTTGCGCTCGAGCCGCCCGTCGTCGACGACGACCAGCTCGGCGCCGGCGCCGGCGGCCTGCGGGGCGACCGCGGCGAGCGCGACCTCGAGGTAGTCGGGCCGCGAGCGGGTCGGGATGATGATCGAGGCGGACGGGGGCATCTTGCGTCAGAGAGTCTAGGAGCGCGTTGTGGTGCTGTCGGCACGCTACGTTTGCCGTGACCGTGATCCTCTTCCTGCACAACCGCTACCGCGCGAGCGGCGGCGAGGAGCGCGCCGTCGCGGACTTCCTGTGGCTGGTGCGCGAGCACCTCGGCGAGGAGGTGGAACTGCTCGAGCGCGACTCGGCGCTGCTCGGGCGCGCTCGCGCGGCGGCGGGGATGGCGGGCGGGGGCCTGCGCCCCGACGAGGTGGCGGCGGCAGTGCGCCGCACGCGGGCGCGCGTGGTGCACGCGCACAACCTGCACCCGGCCTTCGGCTGGCGCGCGCTGGCGGCCGCGCGCGAGGCGGGCGCGCGCGTGGTCGCGCACCTGCACCAGTATCGCCTCGTCTGCGCCGTGGGGATCTGCTTCACGCACGGGCGCGAGTGCACGCGCTGCCACGGTCGCAACACTCTGCCCGGGGTGCTGCGCAACTGCCGCGGCGACGCCGCCGAGGCGCTCGTCTACGCGGGCGCGCTCGCGCTCTGGCAGCGGCGGCTGGCGGGCCTGATCGACGCTGCGATCGTCCCCAGCGAATTCGCGCGCGCGCGCCTGCGCGAGCTCGGGGCGCCGCTGCCGGCGGCCACGCACGTGCTGCGGAACCCGGTGCGCGCGTTCGCGGAGCGCTCGGCGGCCGCAGCCGGCGGTTACGCGCTCTTCAGCGGCCGCCTCGAGGCGGAGAAGGGGCTCGGGGTGGCAGTCGAGGCTTGCCGAATCGCCGGGCTGCCGCTGACCGTCGCCGGCGAGGGCTCACAGCGCGAGCGCTTCGCGGGAGCCGCCGGCGTGAGCTTCGCCGGTCACGTCAGCGACGTGCAGCTCGATGTGCTGCGGCGCGGCGCGGCGCTCGCGCTGATGCCGTCGCTGACGGGCGAGAGCTTCGGGCTGGCGGCGGCGCAGGCGATGGCGGCGGGCGTGCCGGTCGCCGCCTCGGACATCGGCGCGCTGCGCGAGCTGGTGCCGGCGCAGTGGCGCTCGCCGCCGGGCGACGCGCCGGCGCTGGCGGCGACGATCGCCGCGCTGCGCGAGGACGCAGGCGCCGGCGAGAGCGCGCTGGCGCGGGCGCGCGAACTGCTCGACCCGGTCGGCCTCGCCGCGACGCTCGGGAGCATCTACTCGTAGGATCCGCCCGCGATGGACGCGATCGTCACCCGCGGCGCCGGCTGCGGCTGCTGCGGCTCAAGCCCGATCCGCCTGCAGGCGAGCGCGGCGGCGGCGCGGTGAGTGCGCGCCGCGCCCTGATCACAGGCGTCAGCGGCCAGGACGGGTCCTACCTCGCCGAGCAGCTGTGCGCGGAGGGCCTCGAGGTGCACGGGACCGTGCGCTCGCTGGCCGACCGCGACAGGCCGAACCTCGAGGCCGTGCGCGGCGAGCTGCGCTTTCACGCCGGCGACCTGCTCGAGCGGGGCACGCTGCGCGCGATCGTCGCGGCGAGCGTGCCGGATGAGATCTACCACCTCGCTTCGCCGGCCTTCGTGCCGCATTCCTGGACGGCCGTCGCCGACACTCTGCAGGGCGCCGCGACGGTCGCCGCGGAGCTGCTCGACGCCGTGCGCGATCACGCGCCGGAAGCGCACGTCGTGCTCGCGACCTCGCGCGAGGTCTTCGGCGCGAACGCGCCGAGCCCGCAGCGCGAGGACACCCCCTGCGCGCCCAGCTCTCCCTACGGCGTGGCCAAGCTCGCGGCGCACCAGCTGGTCGGGCTGATGCGCGCCCACAACGGCCTGCATCTGTCCTCGGCGATCCTCTTCAACCACGAGTCCCCGCGCCGCAGCCCGCGCTACATCTCGCGCAAGGTCACGGCGGCGGCGGCGGCGATCAGCCGCGGCCGCCAGCACGAGCTGGCGCTGGGCGACACCGGGGCGGTGCGCGACTGGTCGGCGGCAAGCGACATCGTCCGCGGCCTGCGCCTGATGGCCGCCGCCGAGGAGCCCGGCGACTACGTGCTCGCCAGCGGCGTTGGTCACACCGTGCGCGAGCTCGTGGACGTCGCCTTCGCCTGCGTCGACCTGCAGGCGGAGACCTACCTGCGGACCGACCCCTCGCTCGTGCGCCCGCCCGAGCCCCAGCCTGCGATCGGCGATCCGACGCGCGCGCGCGAGCAGCTCGGCTGGAGCGCGCGGACGAGCTTCGAGCAGCTGATCGCCGGGATGGTCGCCGCCGACCTGGCGGCGCCGGGGGAGCCGGCGCCGACGGCGTGAGCGCGGGCGCTCCTGCGCGCGCCGCCGGCCACGAACCGCAGCCGGCGCATCCGCAGCGGGCGGGCCCGCCGTCCTCAGGCGACCGTGATCTCGCTCGCCAGGTAGACGTCCTGGATCGCGTTCAACAGCTCGATGCCCTCGGTCATCGGGCGCTGAAAGGCCTTGCGGCCGCTGATCAGCCCGGTGCCACCCGCGCGCTTGTTGATCACGGCGGTGCGGACTGCCTCGGCGAGGTCGGTCGCACCGGATGACGCGCCGCCGCTGTTGATCAGCCCGGCGCGCCCCATGTAGCAGTTGGCGACCTGGTAGCGGCAGAGGTCGATCGGGTTCTCGCTGGTCAGCTCGGAGTAGACGAGCGGGCTCGTCTTGCCGTAGTCCTTGCCCAGCGCCGTGTAGCCGCCGTTGTTCTCCGGCAGCTTCTGCTTGATGATGTCGGCCTCGATCGTCACGCCGAGGTGGTTGGCCTGGCCGGTCAGGTCGGCGGAGGCGTGGTAGTCGACGCCGTTGTGCTTGAACGCCGGGTTTCGCAGGTAGCACCACAGCACCGTGAACATGCCGAGGCTGTGAGCCTCCTCGAAGGCCTGGGAGATCTCGACGATCTGGCGAGTCGACTCCTCGCTGCCGAAGTAGATCGTCGCGCCGACGGCGACCGCGCCGAGCTCCCAGGCGCGCTGAGCGCTCGCGAACAGCACCTGGTCGAAGCGATTGGGGTAGGTCAGCAGCTCGTTGTGGTTGAGCTTGACGATGAAGGGGATCTTGTGGGCGTAGCGGCGGCTGACGGCGCCCAGCACGCCGAGCGTCGAGGCGACGGCGTTGCAGCCCCCCTCGATCGCCAGCTCGACGATCGCCTCGGGGTCGAAGTAGATCGGGTTGGGCGCGAAGCTCGCGCCGGCCGAGTGCTCGATCCCCTGATCGACCGGGAGGATGCTGACGTAACCGCTGCCGCCGAGGCGGCCGTGGTTGAACAGCTGGGCGAGGCTCCGCAGCGTCGCGTTGCTGCGATCGCTGGCTGCGTAGACGCGGTCGATGAAGTCCGGTCCGGGCAGATGCAGGAGCGAGGAATCGATCGTCGTCGAGCTGTGCGAGAGCAGCTCGTCCGCGTGCTCGCCCAGCAGCTCGGCGATGCGATCGAGGGTGAGCGAGGGATCGGTGATGCTCATGCTCCGAGCCTAGCGCGTCGGCGGCGGCGGCGACACGCGGCGGTCACGATCTGATCACGTTCTGCGAAGGTGCCCGCGTCATGACTGCTCGCCGGCGGGACGCGTGGACGTGGGCGATCGTCGCCGTCGTGGTGGCGGGCGCCGCCGTGCGCTTCGCGACCCTCGACGTCCAGAGCATGTGGCTGGACGAGGCGGTCACGCACTCGCTCGTCACGCGCTCGTTCGGGGCGATGCTGAGCGCGATCCCCCACTCGGAGTCGACGCCGCCGCTCTACTACGTGCTCGAGTGGGCGTGGGCGCGGGTGTTCGGCTCAGGCGCCGTCGGCCTGCGGTCGCTCTCGGCCCTCTACGGCACCGCCACGATCGTCGTGCTGGCGGCAGTGGCTGGCCGGCTGGGCGGCCGCCGCGCGGCGCTCGCCGCGGCGGCGCTCGCAGCCGCCAACCCGCTGTTGATCTGGTACAGCCAGGAGGCGCGCGCCTACGCGCTGCTCGTGTTGCTGTGCGCGCTCACCGTCTGGTGCCTCGTGCGCGGCGACTGGCGCGGCTGGGCGCTGGCTGCCGCGCTCGCCCTTGCGACCCACTACTTCGCGGTGTTCGTCGTGATCCCCGAGCTGCTGTGGCTGGCGTGGCGTCACGCCCGTCGTTCGCGCCCGGCGGCGCTGTCGATCGCCTTCGTCGTCGTCGTCGGCGCGGCGCTGCTGCCGCTGGCCGTGAAGCAGGCGTCAGCCGATCGCGCGCGCTTCATCAAGTCGAGCGCGTTGGGGAGCCGCGCGAGCGCCATCGTCAAGCAGTTCCTCGTCGGCTACGCGACGCCTCACGCGACCGTGCTCACGATCGTCGCGGTGCTCGCCGCCGCAGGCATCGCGACCGGCCTTCGTTTCGCCGATCGCGGCCAGGCGGCGCTCGCGGCGATCGCCGTCGGGGTGCCGCTGGCGCTGGCGCTGTTGGGGATCGACTACGTGATCACGCGCAATCTGATCGCGGCGATGGTGCCCCTCGTCGTGCTGGCGGCGGTGGCGGCCAGCCGCACGCGGGCCGGGCCGGTCCTCGTCGCGTCGCTCTGCGCGGCCGGCATCGTCGCGTTCGTCGGCGTCGAGACCACCCCTGCGGATCAGCGCGACGACTGGCGCGGCGTGGCCGCGGCGATCGGCACCCCGACGGCCCGACCGCGGTACATCGTCGTCGATCCCTCCGACGGTCCGCCGGCGCTCGAGCTGTACCTGCCGCTGCGCCGGGTGCCCGGCTCGAACGGGACGCTGTTGCAGGCGCGCGAGGTCGACGTCATCGACGTCGCGCGCGATCCGCCGGTGCCGGGGGTCTCGGCGGCGATGGCCGGCTTCACGCCGAGCGTGATTCACACCGACACCTACACCGTTGTGCGCTACATCGCGCCCACGCCGACGCTCATCTATTACTCGCATCTCGCGGCGGCGGCGCTGCTCGCCCGCGCGGGTTCGAGCATCCTCACCGACCGCTAGAGCGCCGTGGCGCGGGCGGCCGCGCGCCGGCGCCGGTCGCCGCTAGCTCGACAGCAGTGCCAGATCGGCGTCGACCATCATCCGGATCAGCGTCTCGAAGTCGGTCCGCGGCTCCCAGCCGAGGAGCTCCGTGGCCTTGCTGTGGTCGCCGATCAGATGGTCGACCTCGGCCGGTCGCGCCAGCGACGGATCGATGACGACGTGGCTGTCGGGGTCCACGCCCGCGTGGTCGAAGGCGATCCGGACGCAGTCGCCGACGGAGTGCGCGATCCCCGTCGCGATCACGAAGTCCTCCGGCTCGTCACGCTGGAGCATCAACCACATCGCCTCGACGTAGTCCTTGGCGTAGCCCCAGTCGCGCTCGGCGTCGAGGTTGCCGAGGCGTAGCTCCGACGCCATGCCGAGCTTGATCGCGGCGGCGTGCCAGGTGATCTTGCGCGTCACGAACTCGAGCCCACGGCGCGGGGACTCGTGGTTGAAGAGGATGCCGCTGGTCGCGTGCAGGTCGTAGCTCTCGCGGTAGTTGACGGTGATGAAGTGCCCGTAGGCCTTGGCGACGCCGTATGGCGAGCGCGGGTAGAACGGCGTCAGCTCGGTCTGGGGGACCTCGCGGACCTTGCCGAACATCTCGCTCGAGGAGGCCTGGTAGAAGCGGGCCTGCGGGCACACCTCGCGGACCGCCTCGAGGATCCGCGTGACGCCGACGCCGCTGAACTCGGCGGTCAGCGTCGGTTGGGTCCAGGAGACGGCGACGAACGACATCGCCGCGAGGTTGTAGATCTCGTCGGGGCGCGCGGCGCGCAGCGTGTCGACGAGAGAGCTCTGGTCGAGCAGGTCGCCCTGGTGGAGGGTGATGCGCGCGCGCAGGTGCTCGATGCGGTCGAAGCGCTCGGTCGAGGAGCGCCGGACCATGCCGTGGACCTCGTAGCCCTTCTCGAGCAGAAGCTCGGCGAGATAGGAGCCGTCCTGTCCGGTGATCCCGGTGACCAGTGCGGTCGGGCGGCTCACGGCGCGGCCGCCTCGCGCTCGCGCTCGCGCTCGCGCAGCCAGCGCACGGTCTGGGCAAGTCCGTCCGTCAACTCGATCTCAGCCTCCCAGTCGAGCAATCGCTTCGCCTTCTCCACCGATGGCCACCGCCTCTGCACGTCGACGGGAAAGCTTGGCAACTGCTCCAGAGCGAAGCTGTCCGGGTCCTCGCCGCAGGCCTCCCAGATCCGCCGCGCAATCTCGGCGACGCTGAGCTCCTGCGCGGCCGAGATGTTGAAATCCTCGTGCAGGCCGGCTGGCGAGCGCAGCGCGGCGAGCACGCCGGAGGCGATGTCGTCGACGTGCGTCAGCGTGCGCGTCTGCGTGCCGGAGCCGAATATCTGCAGCGGCCGCTGGCCGCTGAGCACCTTGCGGATCAGGTCCGGGACCGCGTGGGCGATGCCCGGCTCCTCGGCGGGATGCTCGCCCGGGCCGTAGGCGTTGAACGGGCGACAGATCGTGAACGGGAGCCCGAACTGCTCGTGCGCGGCACGGCAGTAGACCTCGCCGGTGAGCTTCGAGAAGCCGTAGGCCGAGCGCGGCGGCAGGCAGTCGGGCAGGTGCTCCTCCGGTGTCGGGAACACCGTCGCCCGCTCGAACACCATCGAGCTCGAGATGTAGAGGAAGCGCTCGACCCGCTCGGCGAGGGCGGCGCCGATGACGCCGTTGTAGAGGGCGTTGTTGACCTCAGTCAGGGTGTAGGGGAGGCGGTGGAAGTTGGCGATGCCGCCGACGATCGCGGCGCAGTGGATCACATGGCTTGCGCCCGCCACCGCCGCTCGCGCCTGCTCGGGGTCGCGCAGATCCGCCGTCTGGACCTCCGCGCCCTCGCGGATCCACGCCGGCGCCTCGCGCTCGTCGCAGACGCGCACCTCGAACTCGGGGTCGCGCAGCAGCGCGCGCACGATCGCGCCGCCGACCATGCCGGCGCCGCCGGTGACGAGGACTCGGCTCACGGCGGCTCACCGGCGGCACCCAGCAGCTCGCCTACATAGGCGAACAGCTGGCCCGAGCCCCAGCAGTCCCAGGGGTCCGCGATCAGGCAGTCCCGGCTCGCCCCGGCGGCGATCGCCGCAAGCGTCGCGGGGGTGCGGAAGGCGGAGTGGTTGGTCGCGACCACCACGGCGTCGGCGCCGCGGACCGCCTCGGCCAGCGATCGCGTCGAGGTCGGCACGTGGGGGTCGTGCACGGAGACCTCGGCGAGCTCGCGGTCGAGCAGCCGCACCAGCTTGTGCGAGAGGCTGTCGCGCTCGTCGTCGGTGTCCGCCTTGAAGGCGAGGCCGAGCACGCAGACGCGACGGCCCTCGAGCGAGCCGATGCGCCGGCGCACGCCGCGCACGAGGAACAGCGGCACCGACTCGTTGACGCGCGAGACGGCCAGCAGCATGCCGGGCGCGTTGGAGCGCTCCTCGGAGAAGGCGAAGTCCTTGCGCAGGCAGGTGCCGGCGGTCATGCCCGGCTTCGCGATGCCGCCGCGCGGATAGTCGCGATTGATCAGCTCGATCACCTCGAAGACGTTCGCGTCGTACTGCTCGCAGTCCATCATCAGCAGGTTGGGCAGCGCGAAGGTCGAGTAGCGCAGGATGTTGGTCCAGATCTTCGCGAGCTCCGCCTGCACCGGCGTCGTCTGCACGATCGGCGCGCCAAAGACCGCGAAGAGGTCGCCAACGACCTGACCGCTCTCGGGGCTGACGGCGCCGATGATGCACGGGAGCGAGTGGATCTCCTCGATGAACCGCCCGGCGGCGATCCGCTCGGGCGCGTGGGCGACGTGAAGCTCGCGACCGACCTCGAGCTTGGTGTTGCGGCGCAGGTGGGCGGCCACGTAATCGGTCGTGCCGGGCGCGACCGTCGAGCGCAGCGTCACCGACTGGCCGCTGACGAGCCCGCCGCTGAGCTGCTCAACGGCCTCGCGGATCTGGCTCATGTCGATCTCGATATGCGAGAACGACGGCGTGCCGAGGGTGATCACGATGTGGCGCGCCGCAACTGCGTCGCGGATCGTCGGCGACAGCGCGAGTTCGTGGCGCTGCAGCAGCTCCTGGGCGCCCGGCTCTTGGAAGGGCATCTCGCGGGCGCGCAGGGAGGCCAGCCGTTCGGCGTCGTTGTCGATGCCGAGCACGCTCAGGCCGTGGTCGGCGAAGCAGAGCGCGAGCGGCAGCCCGACGCGCCCGAGGCCGACGATCGCCACGTCGTAGTTCATTCGGGGCGGGAGGTTATTGCGTCGAGGCGGCGCCCACAGCCGCAGCGGCGACGCGGCTGCGGCGGCGGCGCGGCGAGCCGAGTCCCCGGCGACGGCGACAGCCGGTCAGCTATTCGGCGCGCCCCTCGAGCTCGCCGCGCAAGGCGGCGAGCTGGCGCGCGAGCTCGACGCGTTGAGCGTGCTCCGCGTCGCCGCGCGCGCGAGCCTCGGACAGCAGCGCTCGCAGGTCCGCGTCGTCCGCGTGCAGCTGAGCGACGTTGCGCGCCAGCGCGCGCAGCTCGCGCGGCTCTGCTGGATCCAGGCGCTCGAGATCCGCCGCGGTCAGCGACACCGGGCGCGGCCGCATGATCACCAGGTCGTGCGAACCACGGATCAGCGATCCGTCCGGGTGGCGGCTCTCGCGGATCTCGAGGATGTCGAAGGCACGCCCCCAGTGTTCGCGGATCCACCAATGCGAGTGGAAGACAGTGGGGCCGCCGCCCTCCCAGTCCTGCCCGTGCCGCAGGACGTTCATCCCGATCGCGTCCTCCTCCCAGGGGCCGCCGCCCTCCACCTCGATCATCGCCTCGCCGAGGACGGTGACCGCGAGCAGGCCGTCCGGCGCCAGCACACGGCGCAGCTCGAGCAACCAGCCGGCCCAGCCCTCGGTGATGTGTGTGAACACCGAGACGGCATAGGCGAGGTCGAACTGCCCGTCGCGATACGGCAGGCCGGGCGTCTCCTCCACCCGCGCGAACGAGGCATACGACGAGTGATGCTCCGCCAGCCAGTCGATGCTCGGCCCGTCGATGTCGCAGCCAAACAGCTCGAAACGGTCGCCCTCCGCGGCGAAGTGCCGGAGGGTCTTGGCCACGCCACAGCCGAAATCGAGCACGCGGACCGGGGCTGGAGCATCCGCCACAAGAGCGGTGAGCAGTTCCTTCATGGCGATCCCGGCACTGAGGTAGCTCGCCACGACATCCGTCCCCGGGGTCCAGCCGGAACGACGGATCAGACTCTCGGGAGGCACCGGCAGCGCCCCTGCGCGGGGCGGTGCGCCCGCCAGTCGCCGCTCGATGCTCCTCGCCGGTGCCGCGAGCCGCTTGAGCAGTAACGAGGCGACGCGGCCATTTGCCGCGTTGGCGCTGGTCGGGGCCTCGAGCAAGGGGCGCAGGAGGCGGCGGACTGCCCGCTTGGACGCCGCCACGATCCGACCGCCGGCCTGCTGGGGCGAGGCGACGACGGGGATGCTGAGGTCGGACGCGCGATCCGGCTGGCCGATATCCTGGTCCGGGGGTTCGGTGGCGCCTTGGCGTCGATCGAGATCACCCACCACGCGCATTATGCCCTCGCCCGGAGGGGCCGCGCGCGCGGCTCTCGGAGTCCTCGGTGGCGACGGCCCCGCCGGCGCCGGGGTCCGCGCCGGGGTCCCGCTCAGGCCGACCGGCCGTGCCGCTCGCGCCAAGCCTGGCCGTACTGGCGTGCGAAGGCGGCGAGAAAGCGCGGGTTGTAGCGCGCGTAGCGCCGCCACAGCCGCCGTGGCTCGCGCGCGAGCCGGTAGCTCCACTCGAGGCCGTGGCGTCCCATCCAGGCGGGCGCCTGCGGCACCAGGCCGGCGTGGAAGTCGAAGGCGGCGCCGACGGCGATCAGCACAGGTGCGCTCAGGCGCTCGCGCATGCGCGCGATCCACAGCTCCTGGCGGGGCTGGCCGATGCCGACCCACACCACCTCCGCCCCCGAGCGTTCGATCCGCAGCGCGATCTCCTCGTCCTCCTCCTCGCTCAGTTCACGGAAGGGCGGCGCGTAGCCGCCCGTGACGCGAAGGCCCGGGAAGCGCGTCCGCAGCGCGACGCTGAGCTCGACTAGCACGTCCTCGTTGCGCCCGCCGTAGAGGAACGCCGGCGTCCCGCTGCGCGCGGCGTGCTCGCAGTAGGCCGCCATCAGGTCCGGACCGTAGACGCGCGTGGCGCCGGCGTGGCCGAGCGCGCGCAGCGCCCACACCAGCGGCTGGCCGTCGGGGACGACGACGCTGAGGCCGAGCACGGCCGCCATCACCGCCGGGTCCTCCTGCGCGCGCATCACGAGATGGACGGCCGCAGCGCTGAGCGAGCCGCGCGAGCCCGACGCGATCGTCGCGTCGATCCAGTCGATCACCTGCGCGTAGTCGGTGATCGCCAGCGGGACGCCGAGGATCGCGGCGCTCGGCGGCGGCGCGGGTGGCTGCTCAGCCAGCTTCGAGAGCGGGGCCGGCGGATACGGGCCCAGCATCGTCCTCGGGGGTGCTCGCCCGGATCCGCTCGAAGGCGAGGACGGCGAGCCCGCGCTGGGCGTCGACGTTGGTGCCGGCGGGGCGAAGCGCCACACCGGTGCGGCGGAAGACGGCGGCGCCGACCATCCGCTGGATCGCGCTCAGCGGCGCGTCGCCGCGGCGCGCGGCACTCTCGGCCGGCAGGCGCATCACGAGCAGGATCGCGTCCTCGTCGGTCCACGCGCGAGTCGCCGTCGGCGCCAGCCCGTAGAGGGCGCTGTGGATGTCGGCCAACGCCTGCGCCGCGAATGCTCCGATTCGCTCGGTCTCGGCAGCATCTGCTGTTAGGTGCCTCACGCTCCTGCCCTTCGTTGCCGCGAGATTGCGCCCTGCCCCGTGAGCATCTATTTCGCGACGCTCGGGCGAAACTCGTTGGTGAGGTATCACCGAACAAGTTAGTGATCTTCTCCCCCGGATACGAGGGGATGGCGGGGGATTCGGCCACGACATCGAGATTCCTCCGTGGCTCGGGCGCCGGACGGCGCTCAGCTACGGCGCCCGCGCAGGCGCCGTGCGATTTCGACGGCCTCGCTGCGTGTCCGCACGCCCAGCTTGCGCAGCACGTGTTTGATGTGGCTGCGCACGGTCTCGACGGCGAGACCCAGCGTTTCCGCGATGTCCGCGGTGCCGGAGCCGTCGATCAAGAGGTCGAGCACCTGCCATTCGCGCCCGGTCAGCTCGCCGCCCGCGGGGCGAAGCCGGGGGCCGGGCTCGGACTGGCGGTAGAGCTCCTCGATCAGGCGCATCCCCAGCTGGCGCGAGATCGCCGCCTCGCCGGCGAGGGCTCCGCGCAGCGCGCGCGAGAGCGGGCCGATGTCGAGGTCCTTTCGCACATAGCCGACCGCGCCGGCGCGCAGCGCGCGCACGGCGGTGTCCTCGTCGTCGGTGATCGAGCAGAAGACCATCCGCGTCGAGGGCAGCTGGCGGCGCAGCTCCTTGCCGATCGCGATTCCCTCCATGCGCGGATAGCCGATGTCGATCAGCACGAGGTCGGGGTGCTCGCGGCGGACGATGTCGATCGCGTCGTCCTCGTCGGCGACTTCGGCGGCGACGACGAACTCGCCGCTTGCGGTGATCTCCTCGCGCATCGCGCGACGCGCCAGCGCGTCGCGGTCGACCAGGACCAGCCGGACAGCCTCGCGCGGTGGGGTGCGCGGTGATTCGGTGAGTGTCGACTTCGATGACATGGAACCTGATGATGCTAAGTCAGCGCGCGCGGCGCTGACTGGGGGAACTGCGGGCGGGGCGTGGTGAATAACGCGCGAAGAGCGGCGGCGGCGGTGGGGTGAGTTTTGTCACCCGTGGGGTAGTCGAAGATCACCCCACCAGGGAGGCCGTTAACGCGGACTCTTCAGGCATGACGCCGATCGCCTGCCCGACCGCCCCGAGCGGTCACCGGACCGAGACTATCGACACCGCCGGCAGCGTCAACTCGCTCGCCGCCCGCAAGCGCCAGAGCTCGGACGAGGCGATGGTCCAGTTCCGCCTGCGCAGCGCAGCAGTCGAGAGCGTGGAGGCCGCCCGCACGACCCGCCTGGCGGTGGCGCGCGCCAAGGACGGCGACCGCGAAGCGATCCGCTACCTCTACGTGCGCTACGCCAACAACATCTACAGCTACGTGGCGTCGTTGCTGCGCAACCACCACGAGGCCGAGGACGTCACCCAGCAGGTGTTCGCGAAGCTGCCCGACAGCCTGCAGCGCTACGAGGACCGCGGCGCACCTTTCTTGAGCTGGCTCGTGCGTCTCGCCCGCAACGCCGCGATCGACCAGATGCGCTCGCAACGCGCGGTCCCGGTCGCCGAGCCGGTCCTCACCGAGGCGTCCGATGACGGCGCCACCCGCGACCGTCGCGAGATCCTGCGCGCCGCCCTCGCCGGGCTGCCGGAGGACCAGCGCGAGATCATCGTGCTGCGCCATGTCGGCGGGCTCGCCCCGGCGGAGATCGCCGCACGGCTCGGCCGCAGCGAGAGCGCCGTCAACGGCCTTCACCACCGCGGCCGCCGCGCCCTGCGCGCGGAGCTGACGCGGCTGGGAGTCGCCCCCGTCACCGTCGCGGCCTAGGAGCTTCCAACAATGCCCACAGCCTGCCCTGCCACCCCCGCCGGCCTCGGCTCGACCCGCTCGCGCCGGCGCGCCACCGGCTGCGAGCACCGCGCCGGTCGCGTGGTCGGCCGACCCCTCGCCGACGGCCACCGGCGCCTGCGCTCTGAGCGCCCGCTGCGCTCCTCCCGCTCGCTCTTGCGGGCGGCCTACAGCTGCTGAACGCAGCCGCGCGTTCCTCGCGCCCCCGGCACGCTCGGCGGCGCGATCCGCGGCTCGCGCCGCGCCGCCGGCGCCACTCGGCGGCCGCGAGCTCGCCCCACACGCCGAGCGACACGTGCGTGCGCTCGT
>DATNHQ010000034.1:0-5003 GCA_035604915.1 Solirubrobacteraceae bacterium | reverse complement strand
GCCTTCTCGATCTCGTCGAGCAGCAGCACGCAGTAGGGCTTGCGCCGCACCGCCTCGGTCAGCTGGCCGCCCTCGTCGTAGCCGATGTAGCCAGGGGGGGAGCCGACCAGGCGCGAAACCGCGTGCTTCTCCATGTACTCGGACATGTCGATGCGGACCATCGCCTCCTCGTCGCCGAAGAGGAACTCGGCGAGCGTGCGCGCGAGCTCGGTCTTGCTGACACCGGACGGGCCGAGGAACACGAACGAGCCGGTCGGGCGCTTGGGGTCCTTGAGGCCGGCGCGTGAGCGGCGGATCGCCTTCGAGATGACCTCGATCGCCGGGTGCTGGCCGATCACGCGCTTGTGCAGCTCCTCCTCCATGCGCATCAGCTTCGCGGTCTCGGCCTCGGTCAGCTTGAAAACGGGGATGCCGGTCCACATCGAGACGATGTCGGCGATCTCCTCCTCGCCGATCGAGGGGCGCTCACCGCCGGTCTCGCCGGCCTCCCACTGCTCCTCCATCTCGCGCTTCTTGGTCGTCAGCTTGCGCTCCTTGTCGCGCAGGTTCGCGGCGTTCTCGAACTCCTGCGCCTCGATCGCCGCCTCCTTCTCGCGCCGCGTCGTCTCGATCTCCTGCTCGAGCTCGCGGTTGGCGGGCGGAGCGGTCATCGACTTGATCCGCATCCGCGACGCCGCCTCGTCGATCAGGTCGATCGCCTTGTCGGGCAGGAAGCGGTCGGAGATGTAGCGGTCGGCGAGCTCGCCGGCGGCCTTCAGCGCGTCGTCTGTGATCGTCACCTTGTGGTGCTGCTCGTAGCGGTCGCGCAGGCCGCGCAGGATCTCGACGGTCTGCTCGACCGTCGGCTCATCGACGCGGATCTGCTGGAAGCGCCGCTCGAGCGCCGAGTCACGCTCGAGGTACTTGCGGTACTCGTCGAGCGTGGTCGCGCCGATCGTCTGCAACTCGCCGCGCGCGAGCGCGGGCTTGAGGATCGAGGCGGCGTCGATCGCGCCCTCGGCGGCGCCGGCGCCGACGAGGTTGTGCAGCTCGTCGATGAACAGGATGATGTCGCCGCGCTGGGTGATCTCCTTCATCACCTTCTTCAGGCGCTCCTCGAACTCACCCCGGTATTTCGAGCCGGCGACGAGCGCCGCCAGGTCGAGCGTGTAGATCTGCTTGTTCTTGAGCAGCTCGGGGACCTCGGAGTTGGTGATCCGCTGGGCGAGGCCCTCGACGACGGCGGTCTTGCCGACCCCCGGCTCGCCGATCAGGACAGGGTTGTTCTTGGTGCGCCGCGAGAGGATCTGCATGATCCGCTCGATCTCGGTCTCGCGTCCGACGACCGGGTCGAGCTTGCCGTCGGCGGCCAGCTTCGTGAGGTTGCGCCCGAACTGGTCGAGCAGCTTCGAGGACTTCTTCGCGTCGGCGACGCCGGCGGCGCCGGCGACCGCGCCGGGCCCGCCGCGGCGGCCGCTCGGGCCGGAGAGCATGCGGATGACCTCGTTGCGGATCTTCTCGGAGTCGGCGTCGAAGTCGAGCAGGATGCGGGCGGCGACGCCCTCGTTCTCGCGCACCAGGCCGAGCAGGATGTGCTCGGTGCCGATGTAGTTGTGGCCGAGGCTGAGCGCCTCGCGCAACGCGAGCTCGAGCACCTTCTTGGCGCGCGGCGTGAACGGGATCTGGCCCGAGGTGACCTCCTCACCGGAGCCGACGATGCGCACGACCTGGCCGCGCACGCGCTCGACGGTGATATCGAGGCTCTCGAGCACGCGCGCCGCGAGACCCTCCTCCTCACGCAGCAGCCCGAGCAGGATGTGCTCGGTGCCGATGTAGTTGTGCTTGAGCGTCCGCGCCTCCTCCTGCGCGAGCACCACAACCTGCCTGGCCCGCTCTGTGAATCGCTCGAACATCTCGTGAAGATCCTTCCTGCTGCTGCAATTTCGGTGGAGCGGTCCTGTTCACCCGGTGCTGCGGGGACGCCGATGCTTAGGTCCTGCTCGTCTATTCGGCCGGAGGCGCCAAACGGTTGAGCTTTGAGACCTCGATGAGCGCACCACGCAGTCTACCAATCACCCCGGGCACCCCCCGCCGGTTACCTACCTGCCGGCACGGGATGTTCATGCGTCGCGCATCGCCGGGAACAGCACTACCTCGCGGATCGCGCGGCGCCCGCACAGGACCATGACCAGACGGTCGATCCCGAGACCGACGCCGGCGGTCGGCGGCATGCCCTGCTCGAGCGCCGCGAGGAACGACTCATCCAGCGGCGGGGCCTCGCCGAGCTCGCTCGCGCCGGCGCCGGCGCGCAGCGCCAGGAAGCGCTCGCGCTGCTCGTCAGGGTCGTTGAGCTCGGTGAAGGCGTTGGCGATCTCGATGCCGCCCGCGTAGGCCTCCCAGCGCTCGACGAGGCCGGCCTTGGTGCGGTGCGCCTTCGCCAGCGGCGAGAGCTCCACCGGGTAGTCGAACACGAACGTCGGTGCCGCCAGCGTCGGCTCGACGTAGGCCGACAGCAGCTCATCGACGAGCCCGGCCCAACTGCGCCCCTCGCCGGCGACCGACAGGCCGGCGCGCTCGATCGCCGCCACGAGCGCGCCGTGCTCGCGCTCGGCGAGCACGTCGACGCCGGTCTGCTCGCGGATCGCGTCGGCGAGCGTCACGCGCCGCCACGGCGCGGCGAAGTCGATCGCCGGCGCTGGCACCGCCGCGGCCGCAGCCCCGACGACCGCCTCCAGCCGCGCGGCGGCGTCCTCATAGTCGGCGTAGGCCTCATACCACTCGACCATCGTGAATTCGGGGTTGTGCTTGGGCGAGAGGCCCTCGTTGCGAAAGTCCTTGCCGAGCTCGTAGACACGCTCGAGCCCGCCGACGATCGCGCGCTTGAGGTACAGCTCGGTCGCGATCCGCAGATAGAGCGTGCGGTCGAGCGCGTTGTGATGGGTCAGGAACGGCCGCGCCTCGGCGCCGCCGTAGATCGGCTGCAGGATCGGCGTCTCGACCTCGATGAAGCCGTCGTCGTCGAGCGCGCGCCGTACCGCGGCGATGATCCGCGCTCGCGCGAGGAACAGCGCGCGCGTCTCCTCGTTGGCGATCAGGTCGAGCTCGCGCCGGCGAAAGCGGGTCTCGACGTCGCTCAGCCCGTGGTAGTCGTCGGGCGGCGGCCGCAGCGACTTCGCAAGCAGCGTGAAGGCGGTGACGCGCAGCGAGAGCTCGCCGCGGCGCGTGCGGATGGCGACGCCGTCGGCCCCGAGCAGGTCCCCGATATCGAGCCCCACGAGCCGCTCGAAGGCCTCCTCGCCCAGCTCGTCCACGCGCGCGTGCAGCTGGATCCGCCCCGAGCGGTCGACCAGGTCGAGGAAGGCGGCCTTGCCGCTGTCGCGCCGGGCCGCGAGGCGACCGGCGACGCGATGCGGGATCTCGGTCTCCTCACCCGCGCTGAGCCCCTCGTGCGCGGCCAGCACCGATGCGATCGCCTCGACCCCATCGAACTCGTGCGGGAACGGATCGACCCCCTCGGCGCGCAGCCGCTCGAGCTTCGCGCGCCGAGCCGCGAGCAGCGCGCTGGTCTCGAGATCTCCGTCACTCACGGCGAGGAGGCTACCCGAGCCCTGAGGTGATTTCGCTCCGGCGACAGCCGGACGAAATCACTTCAGCCCTACGTCGATCTTGGTGATCTTGAGCTTGCGCGCGGGCCCGCGCGGGACCTGCACCGAGACCGTCTCGTTGCGCTTGTGCCCGAGCAGCGCGCGGCCGACGGGCGACTCGTTGGAGAGCTTGTTCTCGGCCGGCTTGGCCTCGGCCGAGCCGACGATCGTGTAGCGCAGGGACTTCCCGGTCTTCTCGTCCTTGACGTGCACGACCGAGCCGATCGCGACGACGTCGGTCGAGAGGCCCTCGGCCTCGATCACCGTCGCCATCCGCAGCCTCTCGGCCACGACGGCGATCCGCGCCTCGAGCATCGCCTGCTCGTTCTTGGCGTCGTCGTACTCCGAGTTCTCGGCGATGTCGCCGAACTCGCGGGCTTCCTTGATGCGCTCGGCGACCTCGCGGCGCTTCTCTGTCTGCAGGTAGTCGAGCTCCGACTGGAGCTTCTCGAGTCCCTCGGGGGTGAGGATTACGTCCTTGGGCAAAACGGCCCTCGTTGGATCGTGGCTGGGCGGCCGGGCAGTATAGCGGCCGCGTCAGGCGAGCAGCGCAGCAAGCGCGCGATCGAGCAGCTCGCGCACCTGGGGAAAGGACTCGGCGCGCTGCAGCTCCGCCTGCAGCGAGCGCGCGTCGGCGCGCTCGAGCTCGAGCCGCTCGAGGTACCAGGGGTAGAAGCGCCGCAGGTAGCGCAGCGCCCGCGCCGCGCCGAGATGGACGATCGCGCAGTCGATCACCCAGTCGAGCTCGTCGAGGACCTCGCGCGCGCTGGGCGGCTGCTCGCGGCGCCCGAGCACCTGCTCGAACAGCCACGGGTTGCCGAGCGCGCCGCGGGCCAGCATCACCGCGGCGGCGCCGGTCTGCTCGAACGCCTCGTGCACGGCCTCCGCGCTGTGCAGCCCGCCGCTCACGATCACGGGCGCATCGAGCGTGCGCACGAGCTCGGCGACGAGCGCGTAGTTGGGGCGACCGCGGTGGGCGATCGTCGCCGGTCGCGGGTGCAGCGTGATCGCGGCGACGCCGCCCTCGTCGACCAGCCGCCGCGCTAGCTCGACGCCGCCGCGCTCGCCGACGCCCCAGCCAGAGCGCAGCTTGACCGTCACCGGCAGGCCGCTGCCCTCGGCGGCAGCGCGCGCCACCGCGACCGCGCGGTCGGGGTCCGCCAACAGCGCCGCGCCCGCGCCGGTGCGGCAGACCTTCGGCACCGGGCAGCCCATGTTGATGTCGATCAGATCGGCGCCCGCGGCGGCGACGCTCGCCGCCGCCGAGCGCATCACGTCGGGGTCGGCGCCGAACAGCTGGATCGAGACCGGCCCGCCCACCCGCTCGCGCGGGTCGATCCGCAACAGCTCCCGACAGGTCTTGGCGTTGCGGTAGTGCAC
>DATNHQ010000033.1:0-17913 GCA_035604915.1 Solirubrobacteraceae bacterium | reverse complement strand
GAGAACGAGGAATCTGAGCACCCGCTGCGCATCGGCGGCGAGGCGCTCAACAACGGCGAGCTCGTACACCCCGACGGCGCCCGCAGCCGGGTGGTCTTCCTCGCCTGGCATCACGAATCGCACCGAGCGATCGGCAGCTACACGATCACGACCGCAGCCGAGCGCTGAGGCGCGAGCTTGCGCTCGCCGGGCGGGCTGGACGGCCGCTCCTGCGACCGTCCAGCCGCGTCGGCGTCAGCCGATCGTGATCGTCTGCGTGGTGGTCGTGGTGACCGAGCCGCGACGGCGCTGCAACGTGAGCGTGTAGCGCCCGGGTGCCAGCGCGCGCCCGGTTCGCAGCGTGAGCAGGTCGCGACCGTTCGCTCGGACCTCTCGGCCGGTGGCGTAGCGGCGAGCGCCCCGCGAGAGCGTCGCGTGTTCGATCTTCGCGCCGCCGAGGTTGGCCACGCCGGCAATGCTCTGCTTGTCGCAACTCGCTTTCCACCACGAGACGATGCAGATCACGATCACGGTGTGGCCCGCGGGCCCGCGGGGTCCGGTCGCTCCGGGGGGTCCGGCCGGACCTGCCGGTCCCTGCGGACCGCTGCTCTCGCCGCCGCCGGCCGGAACCCAGACCTCGCCGGAGGCCTTGACGAAGCCGGTCGCGAACGGCGTCAGGACGCCGGAGGCGAGGTTGAGCGTGTCAACGGTCTGGCCGTCGGTGACGACCGAGCTCGAGTTGGGCGGGCCGGTCTCGCTGACGGTCGCGAGCGCCTCGCCGGGGAAGAAGGGGCCGGTGATGGCGTAGATCGCGCCCGCGCCGCCGCCTCCGCCGCTGTCGTCGACGACATAGAGGGTCCCGCCGTCGCCGTCCGCCCAGCGCACATCGTCGATGCCGGCGCTGGTCGTCGTGCTGCCCACCTTCTCCGCCAGGTTGAGGACGGTCAGGTCGGTCGCGTTGTAGGGCGCCGACGGGCTGCCGATGTCGCTGACGAAGATCAGCTGGTGGTCGCCCTGGCTGACCTGGGCGAACTGATTGCCGTAGAGCGGGCTGGAATAGGGAACGTAGGCGTTTGAGTCGGGATCTGAGAGGTCGAGCGCCGCCGAGGAAGTGTCGGCCGGAGCGAGCGTCGCCTCGGAGTCATCGAGGAAGCTGGCGGTCAGCGTCGCGGTGCCGGTCGGCGAAGGGCTGATCGGTGGCGTCAGCCTCGCGACGAACGTCGCGGTGATCGACCCGCCCGTGATCGTCTGCGGGCTGGCGCCGAGCGACTGCGGGTTCGACGCGGCGATCAGGATCGTGCCGTTTGGCAGCACCGTCACGGCGTCGGTGCCGCCGCCGGTGAGCAGCGGCCCCGAGCCGCTCGACGGGCTCGGGTTGGGTGAGTAGAGATAGTGGGTCACCTGGCCGGCCGGCGGCGCCGACGGCGTGATCGTGTAAAGCGACGAGTTCGAATCCTCGTTGACGGTTGCGATCACGCGATGGTTCGACGGATCGGCGCCGAGGCCGTCCACCTTCCCCGTCAGGGCCCACGTGTTCGCGATCGAGCCGTCGTCGTTGTACTGAACGACGGTGCTTGTGGTACCGCCGCTGCCGCTCGCCTCGCCGTTGGGTCCGACGCCGTTCGCGTAGCCGACGAACAGATGGCCGTCGAGCCGGACGATGTCGTCCGGGATCGAGGCGCCGGCCGGAGCGGAGGCGAACAGCGAGATCGTGTAGCCGGCGGGCACCGACGGGGTCGGGTTCGCGGCGCCGGCCGGATCGGTGGCCAGCAGCAGCGCGGTCACGCCGGTGGCGGCGAGCAGACCTCCGAGGGCCCGCCCGTGGCTGGAGAGTGCAACGTTCAACAAGGGAGGCTCGCTTTCTGCCGGCGTCAGATCGTGGCGTCGTGGCCGCCCGTTGACTGAGCGTCACGCGCAGTGCGAAACCGACACGGTAGGCCAGGGTCGGCCGCCCTCCCGTGACCAAATGGTGAAGCCGCTGCGCGGCCCTCCCAGCCGCGTGGCGCGGCGGCCGGTCGCCCTCCTGCGCGCACCGGCGCGGGACTCGAAGCAGGCGGCGCGCCCGCTGTCAGCCCGCCCGCGTCAGTTTGCCGTGCCGAGGCGGTCCCAGAGGTACAGCTCGATGCACTCGTTGGCGAGCTCGATCGCCCGCGCGCGCGAGAGATGCGGCAGCACCTTGTCGAGCGCCTGCTCCTCGGTCACGCCGGCGTCGAAAGCGTCCTCGCCGCCGAGGCCGGCGGCGACCTTCAGCGCCTCGCGGCGATACTCGCCGAGCGTCGGGTAGATCGACAGCAGGAAGTCGGTGTTGGCGATCGGCTGGCCGACCGTCTCGAGCGAGGCATGCCAGGCCGCGAGCACCGACAGGTCGTCGGCGTCGAGGTCCGCTACGGCGCGCGCGTAGTGGTTGACCAGCTCCGGTTCCGGGATCTCGTCCACCCACGCGTGCACCACCTCGCCGACGAGTTGGCGACGAGCCTCACGGCCCACCGATTCGGCGATCACGCGGATCGCGTCATGAGGTTCGATGAAGCAGAGCGGCATCCCCTGGCTCCCAGTGGTCGCTGGATCGCGGCAGCACCAGAGTAGGGGGCGCGGTGGACGTGATTGCGCCAGCCGAGGCGAGCCTCCGCGGGCGGCTCAGCTCTGTTCGCGGACCGAGAGGTTCGCGACGCGCGCTCAGTCGTTCACCGTCCTGTACGGGCACTTCTTCGAGTGGCGCAACGCCTGATAGACGACGCAGTAGGCCGGCCGCGGCTTCCCGTGCACGTCGGTCAGGCCGGCGTCGAAGATTTCGTGCTTGGCGACGCCGCCGGTCCACGAGAAGATGTACAGGCGCGTGATCCGCGAGGACAGCGACGCGAGCTTGAACATGTACGAGGTCGCGCGCGCCTGGCGGGAGAGGTTGAAGGGGAAGCTCGTCGAGAGCTTCGCGAGCCCGCCGGTCTCGGTCAGCCAGACCTGGCCGCTGGTGTCGGCCAGCACCGCGCTGGTGCCGCCCGCGTGGAAGCGATTGGTGTCCGAGTAGTTGTGGAGGCCCCAGATCGACGGCAGCTGCGAGCGACCGACGTCGCGCTTGAAGGTGTTGATGTAGGCGATCGTCGCCCGCACGGAGGTTGAGTCGAGCACGTCGAGACCGACGATCGTGCAGCGGCCGCATGCGCCCCGCAGCGCCAGGTAGTACTGCGCGGACTGCTTCGCGCTCGGGCTCACGTAGGAGTCCCCGCGCTCCTTGACGGTGCCGCGGTTGGCCTCGTTCCACGGCTGCAGCAGCCGCACCGCCGGGAACGCCTTCACGAACTGCTTGACCGCCTTGAGGTAGGCCGCGACGCTCGGCATCTTCTGCGGGGTGCGGTCGGAGTGGTAGAAGGCGACCAGCGGCTGGATGTGGTTGCGGGCCGCCGCCGCGAGCCACGCCCGCAGCCGCGGCAGGTCGTTGGCGCGGTGGCTGCTCATCACGTCATAGGGCGTCACGTAGCGGGCGATCTTGGTGTCGAGCGCCTTGAACGCGCCGCTTGAGAACATCGCCGGCTGCTCGTCGCCAATGCCGACCGCGGGATGGCTCGAGCCGGCGCCGACCGCGGAGGCGGCTGCGATCAGGACGACCACGCTGGCGAGTAGGAGCGAGCGGAGGCTGAGACGGCGAGCGCGTGTCATTGGCGGGTCTCCTTCGGACGGGGACGGGATCGAGCGCGACCGGGCTGGGCGACGACACACCGGCGCGGGTGTCGCTTCGGTGAGCTACCCAACGGAGGCCGACTCGACGCGGCGCGCCAAATCGCAGCGCGCTGCTGCGCGGCCTCCACCCCTTCTAACCGACGGCGGCCGGCAAGGTTGCGAGAAACTGCTCCACCGCCCGTGCGCACTGGCGGCCCTCGTTGATCGCCCACACGATCAGCGACTGCCCGCGGCGGGCGTCGCCGGCGGCGAACACGCCCTGCAGCGACGTCGCGTAGGCGGGTGCGTCGAGGTTCCCGCGCCCGTCGAGCGCCACGCCGAGGCCGGCGACCGCACCGCCGTGCTCGGGATGGAGGAATCCCATCGCCAGCAGCACGAGGTCGGCGCGCAGCTCGTGCTCGGTGCCCTCGACCGGGTCGAACGGCGGCGCGGCCTGCGCCGTGGCGATATGCAGCGCCTGCACGCGGCCCTCGCCGCTGATCCGCGTCGTGACGACCGAGAAGTCCAGCTCGCCGAGCCCGGCGGCCTGCACCTCCTTCATCGCGTAGGAGAGGCGCAGCTTGTTCGGCCAGCGCGGCCACGGCGTGCGGTCGTCGGGACGGTGCTCCGGCGGCTCCGGCACCAGCTCCAGCTGGACCACCGAACGCGCGCCCTCGCGCACCGCCTGCCCGACGCAGTCCGCACCCGTGTCACCGCCGCCGATCACGACGACGTCCTTGCCGGCCGCGCTGATCGGGTTCACCGGCGGCGGCGCGAGAGCCGGCGCCGGGCCGAACTCCGCGGCCGCCCAGCGGTTGCGCGCGTACAGGTACTCCATCGCGAAGTGCGTGCCCGGCAGCTCGCGGCCGGGCACGGGAAGGTCGCGCGGCACGCGCGAGCCGACCGCGAGCACGACCGCGTCGAACTCCTCGCGCAGCTTGTCGGCGTCGAGGTCGACGCCGACATCGACGCCGAGACGGAACTCCACGCCCTCGGCGACGAGCTGCTCGAGCCGGCGCTCGACGACCCACTTCTCGATCTTGAAGTCGGGCACGCCGAAGCGGACGAGCCCGCCGGCGGCCTCGTCGCGCTCGAACACGACGACGCCGTGCCCGGCGCGGCGCAGCTGCTGGGCGGCGGCGAGGCCGGCCGGCCCGGAGCCGACGACGGCAACGCGGCGCCCGCTCTCGAACGCCGGCGGCGCGGGCTTGACCCAGCCCTCGTCGAAGGCGCGGTTGATGATCGCGTTCTCGATCTGCTTGATCGTGACCGCCTCGCCCTCGTTGATCTCGAGCACGCAGGCCGCCTCGCAGGGCGCCGGGCACAGCCGGCCGGTGAACTCCGGGAAGTTGTTGGTGAAATGCAGCTGGCCGGCCGCGTCCTGCCAGCGGTCGCGGTAGACGAGGTCGTTCCAGTCCGGGATCAGGTTGCCGAGCGGGCAGCCGCTGTGGCAGAACGGCACGCCGCACTCCATGCAGCGGGCGCCCTGCTCGCGCAGCTCGCCGACCGGCCGCGTGATCATGAACTCGCGGTAGTCGTGCAGGCGCTCGAGCGCGTCGCGTTCCGGGATCGGCGCGCGGCCGATCCGCATGAACCCCTTGAGCTCGCCCACTAGCTGACCTCGGCCAGCTCGCCGGCGAGCGCCGCCTGCGCGTCGAGCACGCGGCGGTAGTCGTCCGGCATCACCTTGACGAAGCGCTCGAGGCTCGCATCCCAGTCGGAGAGCGCTCGCGCGGCGACATCGGAGCCGGTGCGCTCGGCGTGCTCGCTGACCAGCGCGCGCAACTCGATCGCATCGGCCTCGTCGATCTCCTCGAACGACACGCTCGTGCAGTTGCAGCGGCGCGTCTTGAAGTCGCCCACCTCGTCGTAGACGTAGGCGATGCCGCCGCTCATGCCAGCCGCGAAGTTGCGCCCCGTCGGCCCCAGCACGACGACGCGCCCGCCGGTCATGTACTCACAGCCATGGTCGCCGACGCCCTCGACGACCGCGCTCGCACCCGAGTTGCGGACGGCGAAGCGCTCGCCGGCGAGGCCGCGGAAGAAGGCGCGGCCGCTGGTTGCACCGTAGAGGACGGTGTTGCCGATGATCACGTTCTCCTCGGCGCGGTAGGCGGCGTCAGCGGGCGGGCGCACCACCACGATCCCGCCCGAAAGCCCCTTGGCCGTGTAGTCGTTGGCGACGCCGTCGAGCGTGAAGGTGACGCCGGGCGCAAGCCAGGCGCCGAAGCTCTGCCCCGCCGCGCCGGCGAAGCGGACGTTGATCGAATCCTCCTCGAGGCCGCCGGCCCCGCGGCTGCGCGTGATCGCGTTCGACAGCAGCCCGCCGACGCAGCGATTGGTGTTGCGCACCGGGCGCTCGAGCTCGACGCGCTCGCCGCGCTCGATCGCCGCCTGCGAGTGCTCGATCAGCTCCCAGTCGAGCGCGTCGCCGAGCACCGGCTCCTGGTCGCGCACACGCCGGCGCGGGGTGCCCGGCGGCAGCGCCGGCACCGCGAGCAGAGCGGTGAGGTCGAGCCCGAGCGCCTTCCAGTGCTCGACCGCCCCCGAGCGCTCGAGCAGGTCGACGCGACCGACCAGCTCGTCGAGCTTGCGCAGGCCCAGGCTCGCGAGGATCCGGCGCACGTCCTCGGCGACGAAGTGGAAGTAGTTGATGACGTGGTCGGGGGTGCCGGCGAAGCGCTTGCGGAGCTCCGGATCCTGGGTCGTGATCCCGACCGGGCAGGTGTTGAGGTGGCAGACGCGCATCATGATGCAGCCGCTCGCGATCAACGGCGCGGTCGCGAAGCCCATCTCGTCGGCGCCGAGCATCGCCGCGATCGCGACGTCGCGGCCGGTCTTCAGCTGCCCGTCGGCCTGGACCCAGATGCGCGAGCGCAGGTCGTTGCGAAGCAGTGTCTGCTGGGTTTCGGCGAGGCCGATCTCCCACGGGATCCCGCTGGCGAAGATCGACGACAGCGGCGAGGCACCGGTGCCGCCGTCGTGGCCGGAGATCAGCACATGGTCGCTGTTGGCCTTGGCGACGCCGGCGGCGACGGTGCCGACGCCGACCTCGGCGACCAGCTTGACCGAGATCCGCGCCGTCGGGTTCGCGCAGCGCAGGTCGTAGATCAGCTGCTTGAGGTCCTCGATCGAGTAGATGTCGTGGTGCGGTGGCGGCGAGATCAGGCCCACGCCAGGCGTCGAGTGGCGGATCTTGCCGATGTAGGCGTCGACCTTGCTGCCCGGGAGCTGGCCGCCCTCGCCAGGCTTGGCGCCCTGCGCCATCTTGATCTGCAGCTCGTCGGCGTTGACGAGGTAGTCGATCGTCACGCCGAAGCGCCCCGAGGCGACCTGCTTGATCGCCGAGCGGCGCTCGTCGTGGTAGCGCACCGGGTCCTCGCCGCCCTCGCCCGTGTTGGACTTGCCGCCGATCGCGTTCATCGCGATCGCGAGGTTCTCGTGCGCCTCGCGCGAGAGCGAGCCGAGGCTCATCGCGCCGGTCGCGAAGCGCTTGACGATCTCCGTCCACGGCTCGACCTCCTCGAGCGGCACCGGCGTCTGGTCGGTGCGGATCGCGAGCAGACCGCGCAGCGTCGCGCGCGCGGTGGCCTGTTCGTCGGAGACGCGTGCGAACTCGCGGTAGGCCTCCTCGCCGCCGCTTCGCACGGCGTGCTGGAGCAGCGCGATCGTGTCGGGGTTCCACATGTGGTGCTCGCCGTCGCGCCGCCAGGCGTAGACCCCGCCGACCGGCAGCAGCTCCTCGCCGCTCGACGCGCCGTGGAAGCCACGCGCATGGCGCGTCAGCGTCTCTGCTGCCAGCACGTCGAGCCCGATCCCGCCGATCCGCGACGCGGTACCCGTGAAGTGGCGGTCGATCAGCGAGCGCGAGAGCCCGACCGCTTCGAAGATCTGCGCGCCGCAGTAGGACTGGACGGTCGAGATGCCCATCTTCGAGATCGTCTTGAGCAACCCCTTGCCGATCGCCTTGCGCACGTAGATCTCCGCCTCGTCGCGGTCGAGCAGATGCCCGGCGGAGTCGACGAGCAGTCCGTCGGCGACCTGCGCGTCGACGCACTCGAACATCAGCCACGGGTTGACCACGCTCGCGCCGTAGCCGATCAGCGTCGCGATGTGGTGGACCTGGCGCGCCTCGCCGGTCTCGATCGCGAGGCCTGCCTGCAGCCGCGTCCCTTCGCGCACGAGGTGGTGGTGGACCGCGGAGACGGCCAGCAGCGCCGGGATCGGCGCCCGCTCCGGCCCGATCAGGCGGTCGGAGAGGATGATGATGTTGATCCCGCCCGCGATCGCGTCGTGGGCCTCGTCGCAGACGCGGGTGAGCGCCGCCTCCATGCCCTCCGGCCCGTCCGCGACCGGCCAGGTGATGTCGATTGTGAGCGGCTTGAAGACGTCGTGCGAGACGGCGCGCAGGGTCGCGAGCTCGTGGTTGCGCAGGATCGGCTGGTCGAGGATCAGCTGGTGGGCATGGCTCGGGCTCTCCTCGAGCAGGTTGCCCTCGGCGCCGAGACCCGAGCCGATGCTCATCACGATGTCCTCGCGAATCGGGTCGATCGGCGGGTTCGTGACCTGGGCGAACAGCTGCTTGAAGTAGTTGAAGAGCGTCGGCGTCGCATCCGAGAGCACGGCCAGCGAGATGTCGGCGCCCATCGAGCCGATCGGCTCCTCGGCCGCGAGCACCATCGTCGGCAGCGTCACGCTGAGATCCTCGCGCGAATACCCGAAGGCGAGCTGCAGCGTCCGCAGCGGGTGCTCGAGCGGTTGCGGCTGCTCGAGCGGGAACTGGTCGAAGTGCAGCGAGTGCTCGTCGAACCAGGCGCCATAGGGCCGCTGGCTCGCGACCTGGTGCTTGATCTCGGAGTCGGGCACGATCCGCCCGGCCGCCATGTCGATCAGGAACAGCTTGCCCGGCGCAAGCCTGCCGAGGCGTCGGATCCGCGAGGGCGGCACCGGCAGCAGGCCCGCCTCGGAGCCGAGGATCACGAGCCCGTCGTTGGTCTCCATCCAGCGCCCGGGCCGCAGGCCGTTGCGGTCGAGCGTCGCGCCGATCACGCGGCCGTCGGTGAAAGCGATCGCCGCGGGGCCGTCCCAGGGCTCCATGAAGCAGGAGTGGAACGCGTAGAAGCCGCCGAGCTCCGCCGGCAGGTCGGGGCGGTTGCGGTAGGCCTCCGGGATCATCATCATCGCCGCGTGCGGGAGCGAGCGGCCGGCGAGCGTGAGCAGCTCCAGCACGTTGTCGAAGGTCGCCGAGTCCGAGCCGCCGGGGCGCACGACCGGCAGCACCTTCGCGAGGTCGGCGCCGAACAGCTCGCTCGCCATCTGGCTCTCGCGCGCGCGCATCCAGTTGACGTTGCCCTGCAGCGTGTTGATCTCGCCGTTGTGGGCGATCATCCGGTAGGGGTGCGCCAGCTCCCAGCTCGGGAAGGTGTTGGTCGAGAAGCGCGAGTGCACGAGCACGAAGGCCGAGGCCATCCGCTCGTCGGAGAGGTCGCGGTAGAAATAGTCGAGCTGGTAGGCGATCAGCATGCCCTTGTAGACGATCGTCCGCGAGGACAGGCTGGCGATGTACATGCGCTCCTCGAACGCCTTCTCCGCGACGCGGCGGATCACGTAGAGCTTGCGCTCGAAAGCGTCCTGGTCGGCCGCGTGCGCCGCTCCGGCGCCGATGAAGAGCTGGCGGATCGTCGGTTGCGACGCGCGCGCGGTCGGGCCGATGCGGCGGTCGTCGGTCGGCACCTCGCGCCAGCCGAGCACGAGCTGCCCCTCCTCCACCACGGTCCGCTCGAGCAGCGCGCACAGCTCGGCCTGCTCGGCCGAGTCGGTCGGCAGGAAGCACATCGCGACGCCGTAGCGCCCGGGCGGCGGCAGCTCGAAGCCTGCGACCTCGCGCATGAAGGCATCCGGCATCTGCAGCAGCAGGCCGGCGCCGTCGCCCGTCTCGGGGTCGGCGCCGGCGGCGCCGCGGTGCTCGAGATTGGCGACCGCCTCGATCCCCAGCCGCACAACCTCGTGGCTCGCACGATTGTCGAGGCGTGCCACGACAGCCACGCCGCACGCGTCGTGCTCGTAGCGTGGGTCGTACAGGCCGTCGGCCTGTTGGGGCTGGCGAATCCTGGTCATTTTGGGGGATCCCGACTGGTGCTTCGTGAGCGCGACGGCTCTGCGGTCACCTGAGGCGGACGCGAATCCTAGCAGTCACCCCTCACCCAATCGAGGGCGCGCGCAGCGTCATCGACTCCTCATAGGAGCACAGACGAGCGCGTCCCGGACACGTTCCGCAGCGGTCGCGCTGCGGATCCCCCGACACCTCGAAGCGCCCGGCGCGCAGCGGCGCGAGACGCTCCGTCAGCTCCGCTTCCAGCCGCGGGCGCTCCCCCGCCTGATAGCGCGCGGACAGAACCAGCTCCGGCCGGCGCAGGAAGCAGTGCGCGACCTCCACCGCCGCCGCACCGGATGCGAGGCCGGCAAGCGCGTAGACGAGCCGCTGGATCGAGTAGTCGCGCTCGAGCTGCGCGCGCGGGTCCCCGCCCTCCGCGATCCGGTCGCTCTTGTAGTCGACGACCAGCAGCGTGCCGTCCTGCTCGAGCGCGGCGGCGTCGAGGAAGCCGCGCACCAGCACGTCGCCGCCGAGCAGGAATGCGAACGGCTGCTCGCGGCTCACCTCGTGGGCGTTGGCGAGCCGCGTGCACAGCGGGCTGCGCGCGAACGCACCGGCGAGCGCGGCGATCGCGGCCACCTCCTCACCCGGCTCGAGCACCACGCCCGCCAGCGCGGCGGCCGCCGCAACCTCCGCCGGACCCGGCTCGCGTGGCGCCGCGAAGTCGCAGCGTTCGAGCAGCGCGTGCACGAGCACCCCGCGCGCCGCCGCGCCCTCGCCGCCGCCCGCGCCGGCCACGTCGGGGAGGCCGGCGATCCGCTGCAGCTGGTAGCGGTAGGCGCAGCGCTCGTACTCGGCGATCGCCGTGTAGGAGAGTGAGCTGGGGTTTGGCGCTGACACGCGCGCGCTGGGCGGCGCGTTGGGCATCGGATCGGAGTCGGCCAGCGGCGAGTCGGCGCCCTCGCTGACGCCCGCCTGCCGCGGCGGCCACAGCAGCTCGGCCGCACTGGTGGGCGTGCAGAGCGTCAGCCGCAGCGCGACGTCGCCCGCCGCCCAGACCTCGGCCACGGCCGGTGGTGGCGACCGCCCGGGCGCGGCGGCGGCCGCGGCGCGGCCCGCGAGGTCGGGAACGAGCGCCGGGCCGAGCCACGACAGCGCCGCGGCGCCCTCCTGCGGCCACGGCTCAAAGCGCGCCGCGCCGCTCAGGATCAGCCGCTCGCAGGCCCGCGTCATCGCGACGTAGGTGACGCGCTCCTCCTCTGCCCTAGCGGCCTCCGAGCGCTCGGCGCGCAGCTGCGCGAAGGCGAGCGTCTCGAGCGGGCGACGCTCGAGCGTCGGCAGCCGCAGCCCGACACGGCGGCCGTCGCTGAGCAGCGCCGGCGGGCGGTCCCTCGTCGCGTGGCCGAGGTCGGCGACGACAACGACGGGGAACTCCAGGCCCTTCGCGGCGTGGATCGTCATCAGGCGGATCGCGCCTGTGCCGGCTGCCGGCGGCGGCGCCTCCGTCTCGCGCAGCGAGCCGACGCGGCCGAGCGCGAGCGCGGCGACGAAGCGCCGCAGGTCGCGCCCCTCGCGCTGCTCGAAGTCGCGCGCGAGCCGCTCGAGCTTGCGTACGTTGGCGATCCGCCGCTCCGGCGAATGCAGCGCCGCGAGCTGGAGGTCGTAGCCGTTCTCGGCGACGGCCGCCGCAACGATCTCGCCGAGGCCGCGGTCGGCGGCGTCCCGCCGGGCCGCCGCGAAGCGCTCGGCGAAGGCGGCGCCGCGCGCGTCTGGCGGCTCGGCCGCAAGCCGCTCCCACAGCGATGTCCCGGCCTCGCGCGCGCCGAGCGCCAGCGCCACGAGCGCGTCGGCGCCGCAGCCGCACAGCGGCGAGGCGAGCACGCCGTAGAGCGCGAGCTCGTCGAGCGGGTTGGCCAGCGCGCGCAGGTAGGCAACGAGGTCGACGACCTCAGGCCGCGCGAAGAAGCCGCCGCCGGCGGTCGCGAGCGTCGTCAGGCCCAGGTCGGCGAGCGCGGCCTCGTAGACCCAGATCGCGCCGGCCGCGCGAAACAGGATGACGATGTCCTCGGCGCTCGCTTCGCCGGCGCCGATCAGCTCTTCGATCCGCCGCGCCAGCGCGCGGGCCTCGGCGCGGCGCCACAGCGGCGAGGGCGCCAGCTCGACCCCGAGGCGCTCCTCGTGGGGCTCCCAGCCCTCGCTGTCGGCGATCAGCAGCTCGATCACCGGCGCCGGCGCCGGCGCGTCCGCACGCCCCGGGACGAGCGCCACGAAGCGCTCGCCGAACCGCGGCCCGAAGACCGCGTTGACGGCCGCCAGCAGCGGCGCGCGCGAGCGGAAGTTGGCCGACAGCACGCTGGCCGCGCCGCTCGCCGCGAGCGTCTCGCGCCGGTCGCGGAAGAGCCCGACGTCGGCGTGGCGGAATCCGTAGATCGACTGGAACTCGTCGCCGACCGTGAACAGGTTGTCGCGGTCGAGCGCGGCGAGCAGCTCCATCTGGCGCGGGTTGGTGTCCTGCAGCTCGTCGACCATCAGCAGGTCGAAGCGTGCTGACCACAGCGCGCGCACCTCGTCGTGCTCGCGCAGCAGGGCGCCGGCCTCGAGCTCGAGGTCGTCGAAGTCGACGACGCCGCGGCGGCGCTTGACCGCGGCATAGCGCGCGGCGAACGCCCCGAGCAGCGCGTCCAGCGCCGCCACCGCCTCGGCCCCGAGCCGGTCCGCGCACGCGTCCCGGTATGCGAGGCGGGCCTGCTCGTAGGCGGCGCAGGCCGGGGTCGACAGCGCGCCCGCGCCGTTGCCCAAAGCCACCTCGTCCACTCGCAGCGGCACACGCTCGGCCTCGCCGCCGGCGAGCAGCTCGGTGGCGGCCTCGAGTCGCTCGAGCGCCCGCTCCACCGTGCGGCCGGACGGGGCGCCCGCCAGCTCCGCGCTGACCGTCGCCGCCGCGCGCGCGAGTGCGGCCGCTGCGGTTGGCGGATCGTGGCGCGCGACGGCGGCCGGCAGCGCCGGCGTGCGCTCGCCGCGGCTTCGCAGCTCGTCGTAGACGCTCGAGACCGCGCCGCGCAGCTCCTCGACGCCGAACGCCGCGGCGAGCTCGAGCGCGGCCGGATCGTCGAGCCAGCGCTGCAGCGCGGAGTCGAAGGCGCCGTCGCGCATCGCCGCCGCCTGCGCCTCGCCGAGCACGGCGAAATCCGGCGAGCGTCCCGCGAGCACGGCATGCGTGCGCAGCAGCCGCGCGCAGAAGCCGTGGATCGTCGACACGAACGCGGCGAGGCTCTCGCGCGCCGCCTCGCGCTCGCCGACGGCCGCGAGGCGCGCGCGAACGCGCTCGCGAAGCTCGCCGGCGGCGCGATCGGTGAAGGTGATCGCGAGGATCCGCGACGGCGCGATCCCATCCTCGATCACCGCCCGCACGTAGCGCTCGACGAGCACGCTGGTCTTGCCGCTGCCGGCGTTGGCGCTCACGGCGAGCGGGCCGCTGCGCCGCTGCACCGCCGCCAGCTGTTCGGGGCTCAGCGCGACGCTCATCGCGCCTCGACACGGCAGATCCCGGGGTAGCGGCAGCCACCCCCGCTGGTGCAGGTCGGCGGCCGCGGAGCGAGCTCGCCGTCACGGAGCTCCGCCGCCGCGGCGGTGGCCGTGTCCAGCGCCACCGCGACCAGCTCGCGCAGCTGCTGCGCAGAGACACGGTCGTTCTCGAACAGCGCGGCATCGGGATCGACGTCCTCGCGGATCGCGCCGCGCGGGCGCAGGTCCGGGCTGCGCAGCGGCTGGTAGAGCCCGCCGACGACCTCGACCTCCAGCAGCTGCTCGACCGCGAGCATGTACAGCGCCTGCTGCAGACGGCGATTCTCGGCCCAGTTGGCGGCCGCGTCGACGCTTCCGGTCTTGTAGTCGTAGACGAGCGCGGTGCCTGCCGCGGCGTCGATGTCGATCCGATCGATGCGCCCGCTCAGCGCCAGCTGCGAGGGGCCGAGCGAGACCGCCGGCAGCTCGGCTCCGTCGAGGCCGAAGGCCAGCTCGAGCTCGCGCGGCTCGTGCGTGCTCGCCGAGCCCGCCGCGAAGCTCAGATAGCGCCGCAGGTCGCTTCGCAGCCGCCGCCGTTCGGCGCGCTCGACACCCGCGTTGGGCGACAGCGGCTCGGCGTGGGCGGCGAGCACGCGCTCCAGCAGCTCGAGCGCCGCCGGCAGGCTCTGCTCGTCGATGCGAGCGCTGCCGCGCTCGCGTGCGAGGGCCGCGAACAGCTCGCTGAGCACCTCGTGGGCGGCGGATCCGCGTGCGATCCAGATGCTCTGCGGCTCGAGCTGCTCGGCGTGCAGGGCGCGCTCGACGAGCCAGGCGACCGGGCACGAGCACCAGTTCTCGAGCGCCGACGGCGAGTAGGAGTCGCGGCCGCGCAGCCGCTGGAGCAGCTCGGGCTCACGCACCGGCCCGAGCACGCCCGCCCGCCGCCGCGGCGCCGCCAGCGCCGCCTGCAGGCGTGCGAGCGTCGGCGCGGCCGGCGGCGGCGCGCCCCAGGCGACGGCGCCCGCGCCGCGCACGGAGCGGCGCTCGAACAGCTCCTCGCCGAAGCAGTCGACGAGGTCGTCGACGAACAGCGAGCGCACCGCCGCGTCGCCGTTGTCGGCGGCGTCGTGCCAGCTGAGCGCAAGCCAGCGGGTCGCGCGCGAACAGAGCGCGTAGAAGAGGTAGCGCTCGGCGCTCGGCGGCCCACTGAGCGCCAGGCCGCTCGCCTGCGCGAGCTCGGCGCGTTCGGCGGCCGACAGGAAGGCCTCCTCACGCACCGCCGCCGGGAACTCACCCTCCTGCAGGCCCGCGACAAAGAGCGCGCGCACACGTCGCGCCCGCAGCGCCAGGGCGTCGCAGATCAGCACGGCGTCGGCTTCGGTGGCGGGCGCGAGCTCGACGACCGAGCCCTCCAGCGCGGCGACGATCGCGCCCGCGCCGCCCTCCAGCGACGCGTCCGCGCGCGCGAGCTCGCGCAGTTCGCGCAGTGCGCGCCGGCAGCAGGCGAGCACCGCGGCCTGCCAGCGGTCGAGCGGCGCCGCCTCGCGCCGCGACGGCGCCGCCAACAGCGACTCCGCCTCGCGCTCGACGCGCTCGATCAGCGCAACGCCCGGGCGCCGCGCCGCCTCCGCGAGCCGCTCGAGCGCATCGAGCGGCCAGTGCTCGGCCTCCCAGACCGCGCGTGCCGGCGCCAGCTTGCCGATCCCGCGCTTGAGCAGGTCGGCCTCGAAGCGGTCGACGAACGCACCGTGGGCCACCACACCCGGGACGCGCAGCCAGCGCACGAGGTCGCTGGCGCCGCCGTCGAGCAGGGCAGCGCGCAGCAGCGCGAGCACGCCGCCGCCGAGCGCCGTGTCGGCAAAGCGCTCTCGGCGCGGCTCGGTGTGGGTGATCCCCCGCGCGTCGAGCACCTCTGCCACGAGCGCCCCGACGCTCGCTGCGCCCCGGGTCACGACCGCCACATCGCCGGGCGCACAACCGGCCGCGAGCAGGCGCTCGATCTCGGCGCCGATCAGCTCGGCCTCCGCGCGCTCGTCGCCGCCCTCAAACAGCGTCACCGCGTCTCCGGCGCCCGACCTCGGCGAGGGGTCGTCCTCGAACAGCGAGCGCTCGAGGTGGTGCAGCGCCGGGTCCTCGTAGAAGCGCTCGTCCGGATCGAGCGCGATCACCTCGTCGGCCCCCGGGCGCAGCGTCTCGAGCGTGCCCGCGCGCTCGGCGAGCGCGATCCGCCCGCCTTCGCCCGGAAGCGAGATCGTGACCTGCGCGCCGACGTGGTGCGCAAGCGTCTCGATCGCGTCGAGCTGGAGCGGATCGAGGTCGTCGAAGCCGTAGCAGAACACGGGCGTGCGCCCCCAGCGCGCGGGCGCGAGCCGCAACGCGTCGAGCGCGCGGATCGCGAGCAGCTCCCGGTCGAGGCGGCCGATCCGCTCGAGCGCGCGGCGATAGCCACGGTAGAGCGCCGCGAGCTCCGAGCCGTAGCGTGCGCGCCGCGTCGACGGCCCGGCCCAGGCCGCGAGCGCGCTTGCGAAGCGCGCCGGCGTCGCCCTCCGGGCCTCGAGCTCGGCGACGAACCCGGCGAGCGCACGCGCGAAGCCCGGCGCCTGCGCGGCGGGTTCGAGCAGCTCGAGCGGCGTCCGCGCGATCACCGCGCCGAGCACGCGCTCGCGGGCCGCCTCCCCAATCGCCACCCCGCCGACTCCGCCGCGCCGCGCGATCTCCGCCAGCAGCCCGCTGAAGGGCTCGACGCGCACCCCGAGCACGGCGCCGGCGCGCGCGAGCTCACGGCTGTAATGCTCAGCGTCGGCCGCGCGTGGCACGACGAGGATCGGCCCGCGCGCGAGCGCGAGACGGTAGCGCTCGAGCACAACCTGCGCCTTCGCCGAGTTTGCGGGCCCGGTGACGAGCGTTAGCCCCATGAAGGCATCGTGGCGATCAACGGGGACGGCACGCAGCGCGCGGGGGACGCCGCGAACAGCGAGCACGGCGCGCCGCGTCGGCGCGGGGGCGCTGCGATCAGGGGGCACGGCACGTCGCGCCTGTGGGGTGTGCGCCGATCCGCGGGCACGGCACGCAGCGCGCGCGGCGCCGGCGCGCCGCCGTCGCGGGTTAGGCCGCGCTGCGCTCGGCGACGGCCGCGGCGGCGGCCTCGACCTCGGCGTCGGTCTCGGGCGGCTTGGCCCCCTCGCGCGCCCACGGCTCGTCGAACTCGACGCGCCACTTGCCTTCAGGCTCAGGCGTCTGCATCAGCGCCAGCCGCGCCCGGAACGAGCGCCCGCTGCGCCCGCGGAATCCGGTCACTGGGCGCTCCGTGCGCCCCTTGGCGATCAGCTCGCGCGCGACGGCGATCGGCAGCTGCTTGCCGGCCTTGCTCTTCCAGATCACGAAGCCGCAGCCGGGATCCTCGCGCGACCAGCAGGAGTATCCCTTGCGATTCTCGGTGATCTCGTGCCCGCAGACCGGGCACGGACCCAGGGTCGCGCGCGGAATGCGCACGTCCTTCAGCGTCTCGTCGAGTACCTCGATCGTCTCCTTGGCGAAGCCGGCAATGTCGCGCATGAACTGCTCGCGCTCCTCCTCGCCGCGCTCGATCCGCCCGAGCCGCTGCTCCCAGCGGCCGGTCAGATCGGGCGAGGTGAGGGCGTGCTCACCGAGCAGGCGGATCACGTTGAGGCCCTTCTCGGTCGCGACCAACGCGCGCCCGTCGCGCTCGAGGTAGCCCACGTCGATCAGGCGCTCGATGATCGCTGCGCGCGTCGCCGGGGTGCCGATCCCCGAGTCCTTCATGGCCTCGCGCACCGCCTCGTCGTCGACGAGCTTGCCGGCGGTCTCCATCGCCCCGAGCAGCGACGCGTCCGTGTAGCGTCGCGGCGGCTTGGTCTCCTTCGCGAGCGACTCGATCTCGAGCGTGTGCGCGGGCTCGCCCTGCTCCAGCCGCGGCAGCGCCTGGTCCGCCACCTCGTCCTCCTCGACCGCGCCCTCGCCGGCGCTGTCGTCCTCGGCGACGGTCAGGTAGACGCCGCGCCAGCCCGCGACCAGCAGCACCCTGCCGCGGGTGCGGAACACGTGTTCTGCCACGGTCGTCTCGACGCGCGTGTTCTCGAGCACCGCCTCCGGGTGGAACGCGGCGAGGAAGCGGCGCACGACGAGGTCGTAGATCCGCAGGTCGTCGGAGTCCATCTTGTCGACCGGATGCTCGGCGCGGGTGGGGATGATCGCGTGATGGTCGGTGACCTTGGCGTCGTCGATCACGCGGGCCAGCGGCAGCAGGTCGAGCCCGGTGACGTAGGCCGCGGCGTCGCGGTACTCCGAGCGGGCGCCGACGAGCTCCGCGGTCGGCTTGATCTCGCCCGCCATGTCGCTCGTCAGGAAGCGCGAGTTCGTGCGCGGATAGGTCAGCGCCTTGTGCTCTTCGTAGAGGCGCTGGGCTGCGCCGAGCGTGCGGCGGGCGGAGAAGCCGAAGCGCGTATTCGCGTCGCGCTGCAGCGAGGTGAGGTCGTAGAGCATCGGCGGCTTCTCGGTGACCTCGCGCTTCTCGACCTTGGTGATCTCGCCGGTGCCGTCGCGCACCGCCGCCACGACCGCGAGCGCCTCGGCCTCGCTCGCAAGGCGCGGCTTGGCGCCGGCGTGGAAGCGGCCGTCGTAGCGGCGGGCGGAATCCTCGGAGGGTTCGAAGCGGGCGTCGA
>DATNHQ010000032.1:0-7055 GCA_035604915.1 Solirubrobacteraceae bacterium | reverse complement strand
CCAGCGCGTCGGTGGCGACGCGCAGCAGCGAGAGCGCGGCGTTGGCGAGCAGGTCGAGCCGCCCGATCCGCTCCTCCTCGCGCGCGACTTCCGCGCGCAGCCGCCAGCGCCGTGGCGCCACGCGCACGTTGGCGCGCGCGCTGACGCGCGCGGCCGCGAGCGCGCCGAGCTGGCGGTGGACGTCCTGTGCGGCGGCGAGCGTCCAGCCCGGCTCGGCCCCGGTGGCGGTGGCGAGCAGCTCGCCGACGCGCCCCAGCGCCCCGGCGAGCGAGCGCAGCACCTCGCGCTCGGCACTTCGCAGCATCGTCAGCGGGTGCGCCGGGAACAGGCCGACGGCGATCACGCCGGCGACGGCGCCGCCGACGAGCGCGTCGAGCGCCCGCTCCGAGCCGGTGCCGTGCTTGTGCAGGGCGACCACCAGCACCGCCGCCGCCGCCGACTGGTTGACGAACATCATGCCCTCGCCGAAGAAGCCGACCGCGACCGCCATCGCCGCGACCATCGTCACGAGCACTGTCACGGCGATGCTCAGTGCGCTGGTCCCCATCACCGCCGACGCCGCCTCGCCGACGACGATGCCGATCATCACGCCGGCGACCATCTGCAGGATCCGCCGGCCGCGGCGGACGTTGTTGGCCGACAGCGCGATCGCCGCGGCGATCGGCGCGAAGAACGGCTGCGCGTGCCCGAGCACGTCGTGCGCGAGCAGCCACGCGACGCCGGCCGCGGCGGCCGCCTGCGCGCACGGCCACAGCGACGCCCGCAGCCGCGCGCGCGCGTCGGCGACCTGGTCGCGCCAGGCCAGCGCGACGTCGCCGAGCTCCGGCAGCCGGAAGCTGTCGGCGTCCACGTGCGGAGTTGAGATGACGCCCCAGCGCATCGTCGCTGCGATCGTAGATGCTGTTCGGACCGGCGCATGCGCCGGTCCGCCGGAGGGTGCATGCACCCTCCGGGCTACAAAGGCTGCTATTGCTCCCGAGGATGCCTGCCGAGCCTCCCCCGCCGCCTGAGCGCTACGGCCCGCTCGCGCTCGTGCGCGTCACCAAGGCGGACGGGCGCGCGCTGATCCTCTTCAGCCACGCGCGAGCGTGAGCGAGCTGCGCTTCAACGAGCTGCGCGGCGAGCAGGTCGTCTACGCCGTCGATCGCCAGGAGCGGACCTTCCTGCCGGACACCGAGCGCTGCCCGCTGTGCCCGACGCGGCCGGGCGGGCCGGTCACCGAGATCCCGGTCGAGGCCTTCGAGATCGTCGTCTTCGAGAATCTCTTCCCGACCTTCGAGGCGCCGGCGGGGGCGGCCGAGGTCGTCGTCTACACCGACGATCACGACGGCTCCTTCGCGGCGCTTGAGCCGGCGCGCGCGCGCGATCTGATGTGGGTCTGGCGGCAGCGCTACGAGGAGCTCGGCGCGCGCGAGGACGTCGCCTACGTGCTGATCTTCGAGAACCGCGGCGTCGAGGTCGGCACGACGCTTCACCATCCGCACGGGCAAATCTACGCCTTCCCGTTCCTGCCGCCCGTCGCCGCGCTCGAGCTCGCCGCCGACGAGCGCCTCGGCGGCTGCGCGACGTGCGCGCTGATGGAGCGCGAGCTTGAGGGCGGCGAGCGCGTCGTCTTCGCGAGCGCGCAGGTGCTCGCCTACGTCCCCTACGCCGCGCGCTGGCCCTATGAGACCCACGTCGTGATGCGCGAGCACCGCCCGAGCCTCGCCGAGTGCTCCGGCGACGAGCTCGACGCGCTGGCGGCCGCGCTGCAGGCGCTGACGCGCGGCTTCGACCGGCTCTTCGAGCGGCCCTTCCCCTACGTGATGGTGCTCCACCAGGCGCCCTGCGACGAGCGCCGCGCCGGCCACCTGCACGTCGAGTTCTACCCGCCGCTTCGCACCGCGACCAAGCTCAAGTACCTGGCGGGCTGCGAACAGGGGGCCGGCACCTTCGTCATGGACGTGCTGCCCGAGGCCTCGGCGGCGGCGCTGCGGAAGGCGATCGATGCGGCCTGAGCGCGTCGTCGCGTTCGCGCCCGGGCGCGTCAACCTGATCGGCGAGCACACCGACTACAACGGCGGGCTGGCGCTGCCGTTCGCGATCGACGCCGGCGTCAGGGTGCGCGCGAGCGCGCTCGGCGAACGGCGGATCAGCGCGGTCGCGCTCGACTTCGACGGCGAGCGCGACAGCTTCATGCTCGGCGCGGAGGGGCCGCCGCCGGGCGGCTGGCGCAGCTTCGTGCGCGGCGTCGCCGCGGAGCTCCACGCCGAGGGGCTGCCGCTGCGCGGCAGCTCGCTCGAGATCGAGGGCGACGTGCCGGTCGGCGCCGGGCTGTCCTCCTCGGCGGCGCTCGAGGTGGCGCTGTGCCTCGCGCTGCTCGCGCTCGCCGACGCCGACGTGGTGCCGCCCTGGCCGCTCGCGCGGATCTGCTCGCGCGTCGAGAACGAGTGGGTCGGCGCCCAGACCGGCCTGCTCGACCAGCTCGCCTCGATCTGCGGGCACGAGCGCGCGGCGATGCTGATCGACTTCCACAGCGGCCTGATCGAGGCGGTCGCGCTCGAGCTCGGCGACTGGCGGCTCGTCACGCTCGACTCCGGCGCCCGCCACGAGCACGCGCAGTCCGGCTACAACGAGCGCCGGCGCGAGTGCGAGGCGGCCTGCTCGGCGCTCGGGCTCGTCAGCCTGCGCGAGCTCGAGCCGGCGATGCTCGAGCGGCTGGCGGATCCGCTGCGCGCGCGGGCGCGCCACGTGCTGGAGGAGAACGCGCGCGTGCTCGCGGCGGTCGACGCCCTGCGGGTGGGCGATCTGGCGGCGCTCGGGGCGCTGCTCGACGCCTCGCACGCGAGCCTGCGCGACCTCTACGAGGTCTCGACCGACGAGGTCGAGGCGACCGTCGCGGCGCTCCACGACGCGGGCGCCGCCGGCGCGCGCGTGATCGGCGGCGGCTTCGGCGGCCACGTGCTCGGGTTGCTGCCGCCCGGCGTGGCGGTGCCGGCGGGCGCCGCCGAGGTCCGCCCCGGCGCGGGTGCGCGGGTGCTCGAGCGCTAGGCCGGGCGCGCCTGATCAGGCGGGCTCGGTCGAAGCCGCGCGCTCGTAATACTGCGGTCCATAACCGAGTCCCCGCATCTTCACTCGACCGTCGCGCTCGTCACCGGTGCCTCGAGCGGCATCGGCGAGGCGACCGCGCTCGCGCTCGCCGCGCAGGGCGCCACCGTCGCGCTGGTCGCCCGCCGCGGCGAGCGCCTCGAGGCCCTCGCCGCGCGGATCGGCGCGCAGGCGTTCGCGATCGCAGCCGACCTGACCGACCCGGCGGCGCCGCCGCGCGTGATCGAGGAGGTCGTCGCGCGCGCCGGGCGTCTCGACATCCTCGTCAACAACGCCGGCCTGATGCTGCTCGGCCCGATCGAGGGCGCACCGCTCTCGGAGTGGGAGCGGATGATCGACCTCAACGTCCGCGCGCTCGTGCACTGCGCCCACGCCGCGCTGCCCCACCTGCTCGAGGCCGCCTCGCAGGGGCCGCGCAACGTCGCCGACATGGTCAACGTCAGCTCGGTCGCGGGGCGCCTCGCGCGCAACGGCTCGGGCGTCTACAACCTGACCAAATGGGGCGTCGGCGCGTTCAGCGAGTCGCTGCGCCAGGAGGTGACGGCGCGCCACGTCCGCGTCGGCCTGGTCGAGCCGGGCGCCACCGAAAGCGAGCTGGTCGAGCAGAACCGGCCTGAGATCATCAACGCGCTGTCGCTCGGCGCGATGCAGCGGATGGCGTCCGCCGACATCGCCGACGCGATCATCTACATGGTCACGCGGCCGCGCCACGTCGCCGTCAACGAGATCCTGATCCGCCCGACCGAGCAGGAGCGCTAGCCGCGGGTGGCGGTCGTGTTCGACTTCGACGGCGTGCTCGTCGACTCGATCGCGCCCGTCACCTCGAGCATCAACGCCGCGCTGCGCGAGCACGGCCTGGCGGAGCGAGACCCGCGGGAGCTCCGCCGGCTGATCGGGCCGCCGACCTACTCGGCCTTCGCGGAGCTGCTCGGAGCCTCGCCCGACTCGCCGGAGGTGTCCGCGGTCGTGACGACCTACCGCGCCCATTACGATGCCGTCTACCTGACGAGCACCCGCGTCTTCGACGGCATCATCGAAATGCTCGAGGCGCTGTCGGCGCAGGCGGCGCTGGCGGTCGCCACCTCGAAGTCGGTCGATTTCGCGCAGCCGCTGCTCGACGCACTCGGCCTGGCGCGCTTCTTCGCGGTCACCGCGGCCGCGGATCCGCTGACGAGCAGCGACGACAAGTTCGCGATCGTCGCGCGGGCGATCGCCGGGCTCGGCGTCAGCGACGCGACGATGGTCGGCGACCGCTCCTTCGACATGACCGCGGCGCGGGCTCACGGCCTGCGCGCCCTCGGCGTGAGCTGGGGGATCGGCAGCGTGGCGGAGCTGCGCGCGGCCGGGGCCGAGGCCATCGCCGCGACACCGGCGGAGCTGCTCACGCTGCTCCTGGGTGAAGCCGGCGGGCGCTGAGCGCTATACCTCCGAGAGGCCCCGTAGCCAGACTGCATACGATCCCAGGTCCACGCGGCGCCCCGCCGTCGCACCCACCACAGAAAAGGAAACGCGATGGACGATCTCTATGCCCCGACGCCTGACGATCGTTTCAGCTTCGGCCTGTGGACCGTCGGCCATCGCGGCGGCGATCCCTTCGGCCTGCCGACGCGGCCCCCGATCGCGCCGGAGGAGATCGTTGCGCGACTGAGCGCGGTCGGCGCGTGGGGCGTCTCGCTGCACGACGACGACCTCGTGCCGTTCGGCTCCTCGGCCGGCGAGCGCGACCGCATCGTCGCGAGCTTCGCCGCCGCCGTCGCGAACGCCGGCATGGTCGTCTCGATGACGACCGTCAACCTCTTCACACAGCCGATCTTCCGTGACGGCGCCTTCACGGCCGCCGACCCCGCGGTGCGCCGGTTCGCGCTGCGCAAGGCGACCGCGGCGATCGACACCGGCGCCGAGCTGGGCGCGCCGACGTTCGTGCTGTGGGGCGGGCGCGAGGGCGTCGAGTCAGCGGCGGCGCGCGATCCGCGTGTCGCGCTCGAGCGCTACCGCGAGGGCATCGAGTTCCTCTGCGAGTACATCCGCTCGCAGGGCCTCTCGACACGGCTGGCGCTCGAGGCGAAGCCGAACGAGCCGCGCGGCCACATCTACCTGCCGACGACGGGGCACATGCTGCACTTCATCGAGACGCTGAGCCACCCGGAGATGGTCGGCGTCAACCCCGAGATGGCGCACGAGTCGATGGCGGGCCTGTCGTTCTCGGCCGCGGTCGGCCAGGCGCTGTGGGCCGGCAAGCTCTTCCACATCGACCTGAACTCGCAGAACGGGCCGCGCTTCGACCAGGACTTCCGCTTCGGCGCGGAGGACATCAAGGAGGCGTTCCTGACCGTGCGGCTGCTCGAGCGCTCGGGCTACGACGGCCCGCGCCACTTCGACGCGCGCGCCTACCGCAGCGAGGACGACAGCGACGTCTACGAGGCGTTCGCGCGCGGCTGCATCCGCAACTACAAGATCCTCGCCGCCAAGGCCGCCGCCTTCGACTCGGACCCCGAGATCGCCGCGGCCTGCGAGGCCGCCGGCGCCGGGCAGCTCGCGCAGCCGACGCCGGCGTTCTCGAGCGAGGCGCTCGAGGCGATCCGCGCCGAGGACTTCTCCGCCGTGATCGACAGCCGCGAGGGCCGCCATCACGAGCGTGCCGACCAGCTGCTGGTGGAGCTGCTGTTGGGGGTGTAGGTGCTCGGAATCGCTTCGCGATTCCTGCGCGCCTGATTGCCACGGATTGGCGGGGTCGGGGTGCCCTTGTCTGCCACGGATTGCCCCTGTGGGCGTGGGTGACTCGGCGGCTTGCGCTGGCGCGGAGCTGTGTCTGCCACGAACGGATTGCCCGTGTGGGCGTGGGTGACTCGGCGGCTTGCGCTGGCGCGGAGGTTCGCTGGTTCAGCTGCTGCGGAGCTGCTTGAGGGTGGGGTAGAGGGCCTGGAAGGACGGGCGCAGCCGCTTGTATTGGGCGGCGAGCCGGGGGTTTGGCTCGGTCGTGGTGGTGGTGGCGACGCACTGGGCCGTGGCCTCCTGCGCGTCGGCGAAGACGCCGGCGGCGATGCCACCGAGCAGCGCCGCTCCGTAGGCGGCGCCGGCGTCGATCAGGGTTCGCTCGAGCGGGAGCTCGAGCGTGGCGGCGAGGATCTCGAGCCAGAGGTCGCCGCGCGAGCCGCCGCCGGACACGCGCGCGTTGGTCGGGGCGCCACCGGCCGCGTCGAGGAGGTCGAGGCAGTCGCGCAGGCCGAAGGCAACGCCCTCGAGCACCGCGCGCACGAGCGCGCCACGGTCGTGGCGCAGGCTCAGGCCGGTGAACGCGCCGCGCGCGTCGGGGTCGGCGTATGGGGTGCGCTCGCCGGCCAGGTAGGGGGCGAAGAGCAGGCCCTCGGCGCCGGCCTCCCAGAGCGCCGCCTCAGAGAGGAGCTCGTCGTAGCCGCTGCCTTCGCCGAGCACGCCGTGCAGCCAACCGAGCGAGCCCGCGGCCGAGAGCATCACGCCCATCATGTGCCATACGCGCGGGACGGCATGGCAGAAGGCGTGCAGCGAGCCGTCCGCCGTCGTGCTGTAGCGCTCGCGCGCGGCGAACACGACACCGCTCGTGCCGAGCACGATCGAGGCCGGGCCTCCCTCGCCGACGATGCCCACCCCGAGCGCTCCGGCCGCCTGGTCGCCGGCGCCGGCCGCCACCGGCACGCCGGCGGCGGTCCTGCCGCTGAGCGTGGGCGACTCGAGCGCGGTGGGCAGCCAGTTCTGATCGACCGCCAACGCCTGGGCGAGCTCACCACTCCACGCGCGCGCGGCGACGTCGAAGAGGAGCGTGCCCGAGGCGTCGCTGACGTCGGTAGCGTGCTCACCGCAGAGGCGGAGCCGCACGTAATCCTTCGGCAGCAGCACCCGGCGGATCCGCGCGTGCACGTCGGGCTCGTGCTCGGCGAGCCACAGGAGCTTCGGCGCGGTGAAGCCGGCGAGCGCACGGTTGCCGCTGAGCT
>DATNHQ010000031.1:0-22939 GCA_035604915.1 Solirubrobacteraceae bacterium | reverse complement strand
GCGCTGCGCGACCGGCACCAGCACGAACGCCTCGCTGCCGGCGGTCGCCAGCAGCCGCACGTATGCCGTCCGCACGCCCGAGGTGTAGTTGTTGATGTAGGTGAGCGCGGCCTGCGAGAGCGCGCCGCGGTCGGCGTCGGTCTGAGGGCGGCGAAGCACGGCGAGCGCGTCGAGCTGAGCCTCGGGCGGCGCGCTCGCTGCGGCGCCGGGGTTGTAGCCGTACTGCGGGGTGCCCAGCAACGGCGTCCAGATCGCGACGGCGGCGAACGCGGTGCCCGCGAACGCCGTCAGCGCCAGGGCGACCGCGACCGGGCGGGTCAGCCACGGCCAGCGCCGCTGGCGCGGGCGCGCCGGCGATCGGCGGCGGTCGTCGGCGAGCTCAGCGGCGGCGCGCGAGAGCGCCAAGCCGAAGCGGGCCCGGAAGTCGGCCGCCACCAGGCCGGGAGCGAGCTGGCGCTCGGGCAGGCCGCGCAGGCCGCCGCGCCGGGGGCGCCCGCGAGCGCTTGCGCCGCGACGCGCCTCCGGCTCAGGCTCCGCGAGCGGCGCCCGGCCGGCCGCGAGCTGGCCCGCCGCCGTCGTCAGCTGCGCGCCGAAGCGCACGCGGAAGTCCTCCTCGGCGGCGGCGAGCAGCGCCGTCGCGGCGGCGGCGAGCTCCGCGCCGAAGCGATCGCGAAAGTCGCTCACGACCCGTCACCCGACCGCGCGCGGAGCGTGCGCAGCGCGCGGCTGACCCGCTTTCGCACGACCGCCTCCGAACAATCCAAGTCCCGCGCGATCTCGTCGTAGCCGCGCTCGTCGATGACGCGAGCCCGTAGCGCCTCGAGCTGGTCGGCGGGCAGCAGGTCGGCCAGCTGGTTGACGACATCCGTCTCGCTCAGCTCCTCGACCAGCGCGAGGTCGGTGTCGTCGAGCACGAGCGGCTCCATGCCGAGCCGTTCGCGCGCCGCGGCTTCGATCCGCCCGCGCCGGTAGCTCTCGAACAGCTTGTTGCGCGCGATGCCGAGAAGCCACGCGGCCGGCACGTCGATCTCGCCCGGCTCGACGTTCGTGTGAAGCGCGAGCAGGGCCGCCGCGAACGTCTCCGCCATCAGGTCGGCCGCCGCCTCGGGGCTGGCGGTGCGCCGGCGCAGGTAGGTCAGCACCACGTCCACGTGGCGCCGGTAGAAGACGGTGAAGGCCTCGGGTTCGGTCGTGGCGGCGAGCGTCAGCAGCTGCCGGTCGCTGCGGCGGTCGCGGCGCGGTTCAGCCATCCCCGGTCCAGGCAAGCGTCGCGCACCACCACTGCGAGCCCGCAGCACGGCAAAGTCGAGCCGCCGTCGCGCCGGCGCCGCTCGCCCCGGTCGCCGCAGCGCGAATTCGCCGCCTTTGGCGCCGCCGAGCAATGGCGGTCGCGTCATCAGCCGACCGCCCGATACGGGTCGCTGCAGACATCGACAGCAGTCTGCACGAAGCTGCGCACCAGGGCAACGGCGCCACGCCGCCGCCAGGCCAATGCCACAACACTCGGCGGCGCGTCCACCACAGGCACGTGCACGAAACCGGCATGGCGCAGCGATTCCGCCAGTGACGCCGGCATCACACCCACCGCGGGCGATGCCGCCACGCGGATGATCAGCTCCTCGACGCTTGCCGCCGGCGCCACCGCCGCCGCGCGCGCCGCGTCGTGCAACGGCGGTGCGGCCACTGACGCGACCGTCGCCCAGCCGCCCTGCGTGCCGCGCGGGAGCACGAGCGTCTCGCCCCGCAGCTCATCGACCGTCAGCGCCGCGCGCCTTGCCAGCGGGTGCTCGGCGTTCAGCACGGCGACGCGTGGCTCCTCGAGGACCGCCAGGAAAGACATGGTCACCTCGCTGACCGGCAGACGCACGATCGCCACGTCCACGCCGCCTGCGGCGAGCTCGCCAGTCCCCTCGCCCCAGGACAGCGCCCGCAGGTCGAGCTCGATCCCCGGGTCGGCGGCCCTGAACGCGCGCACGAAGCGCGTCGCCGCCACCAGTGCCGTGGCGTCGAAGCCGATCCGAAGGCGGCTGCGCTCGCTGCGCGCCTGCGCCTCCACCTCGGCGAGCGTCTCGGCGTAGAGCGCGAGCACGCGGCGCCCGCTGCGAAGCAGCGTCTCGCCGGCGGCCGTCAGCGCGACGCTGCGCGAGGTGCGCCTGAACAGCTCGACGCCGAGCTGGCGCTCGAACGTGCGGATCGCGGTGCTCAGCGGCGGCTGCGCGATTCCGAGCCGGTTCGCCGCCCTGCCGAAGTGAAGCTCCTCGGCGACCGCCACGAAGTAGCGCAGCAGCCGCAGCTCGCCGCTGATCGCAGTCGCGCCGCCGCCGCGCTCGACGGCGGCCTCGCGCGCGCGCGCCGTCTCCGCCCACCGATCCGCCAGCGCCGCAGGCTCCATTTCAAATTACGTAGCGCCGCCCAAACGGTTTGTGACCGTCCCGCGTGGCGCTCGATCAACCGTCGAGCCCCCGCCGTTACGTGCGCCGAGCGCCACGGCAGCGAGCCGATCGAGGGGGCCTGCGGCGGTGGCGCTACGGCTGCGACCCGCCGGCGGGCGGCTGATCGTCGTCGTGGCGGTTTCGCGGGCTGAAGACGAAGTGCCAGAGCCCCCAGACCGTGCCGTATCCAAGCGCTAGCACGAGAAACCCGCCGACCGCCTCGAGGCCGGACGAGACCGCCAGGACGCGCATGCGCTCCACCGTACCAGCCGGCCGTCGAAGGGCGGCGTGCTTCCGCTAGGCTCGCTGGCGTGGCCAGCGCGGCAGGACAGCAAGCCCCCGCCGCCGCGGAGCGCGTGCACGAGGAGCCGAGGCGGGCGGGGGGCCGGCGACCAGGCCGGCGCACGCTCGCGTTCGTCGCGACGATCCTGCTCGCGGGGCTCTTCACCTACCTCGCCGTCCGCGGCGTCAACTGGCACCGTGCCTGGCTCGCGCTCAAGCACTGCGACGCCTGGTGGCTCGTGCCCGGGATGGCCGCCTTCGCCGTTCAGATCGTGCTGCGCGCGATGCGCTGGCGCTCGCTCTTCGCACACGCAAGGCGCCCGCCGCGCGGCCCGATCATGGCCGCGACGCTGATCGGCTACCTCTTCAACAACATCATGCCCGCGCGGGCCGGCGAGGCGGCGCGGGTCGTCGCGCTGACGCAGCGAAGCGAGGCTCCGGCGGCCGAGATCGTCGGCACGGCGCTGGTCGAGCGCGCATACGACGTCCTCTCGATCCTGATCATCTTCTTCTGCGCGTCGCCCTGGCTGCCCCACGAGAGCTGGTTCACCACCGCGGCGGTGCTTGCCGGGGTCGCCGCCGCGGGCCTCGCCGCGGTGATCTGGATCCTCGCCGTGCACGGCGACCGGCCGCTGCTGTGGCTGGTGCGACCGTTGGCGCGCGTCCCAGGCCTCACCCGGGAGCGCGTCGAGCGCGAGGCCGCGACGCTCGCCGAGGGGCTGTCGGGCCTGCGCGAGCACCGCGTCGCGCTCGAGGCGCTGCTCTGGAGCATCGCCGCGTGGATGATGTCGGCGGTCTGGGCGTGGTGCGTGCTGCTCGCGTTCGAGCCCTCTCGGGGCTTCGGCACCGGCGTGCTCGTGACCGTCGTGATCGGCCTCTCGATGATCATCCCCTCGCCGCCCGCAGCGGTCGGTGTGTTCGAGGCCGCCGGCGTCGCCGCGCTCGCCGCCTACCACGTCCACGAGAGCGCCGCGCTCCCCTACGCGCTCGTGCTGCACGTCTCGAACTTCGTTCCGCTGGTGCTCGCGGGCGTCCTCACGCTGCGGTATGCGGCGCGCCGGCCGCCCGGCCTGCGGCGGTGAACCGCGACCTATACTTGGTCGGTCCCCGGCTCGACGGAGCGCGCGCGTGCAGGAAATGGTCATCTATGGCGTCAGCTTCGACATGGTCGGCAAGCAGCCGATCGTTCTGCTGAAGACCGCCGACGGCAACAAGTTCCTGCCGATCTGGATCGGACACCCCGAGGCGGCCTCGATCCTGATGAAGCTGCAGGGCGCGACCACGCCCCGCCCGATGACGCACGACCTGCTCTGCGACGTGCTCGGCGAGCTCGACGTGCGCTGCACCCAGGTGGCCGTGACCGAGCTGCGCGACAACACCTTCTTCGCCCAGATCACCCTCCAGGTTGCCGGTCGCGAGCTGGAGATCGACTCGCGGCCGAGTGACGCGATCGCGCTCGCCGTCCGCGTCGGCGCGCCGATCTTCGCCGCCGAGGAGGTCATCGCGGACTCGGCGATCGAGTTCGAGCACGAGGTCGAGGACACAGACGACGTCGTCGAGAAGTTCAAGGAGTTCCTCGACCAGGTCACGCCCGAGGACTTCGCCGCCGGCGACAGTTAATAGGGTGCTCGGCTTTTTCGCTTCGCGAAAACAGCCTGCGCGCCGGCGTTGAGGGTCGGCTTGGCTGGCGGTGCGGCCGCGTCTCTACGGCGTCTTGGTGCTCGGGGCGCCGACGCTCGCCCCCGGGGCGCGTGACAGGGCGTCGGTGAGCACGCGCTCGACGACCTCGTCGAAGCCCATGCCGGCGGCGTCGGCGGCCTGCGGCAGCAGGCTCGTCTCCGTCAGCCCGGGGATCGGGTTGACCTCGAGCACGGTCGGCCCGTCCTCGCCGAGGATCATGTCCGCGCGTGCGAAGCCGGCAGCGCCGAGCAGCTCCCACGCCGCCAGCGCGATCTCGCGCACGTGCTCGGCGACCGCCGGCTCGAGCGCCGCCGGGCAGACGAAGTCGGTCTGCCCGATCTCGTAGCGCGCCGCGAAGTCGTAGGCCGCTCCCCGCGGCACCGCTTCGACGATCGGCAGCGCCTCGGCCCGCGCGCCGTGCTCGCCGCAGACCATCGAGACCGCGATCTCGCGCCCGGCGACGTGGCGCTCGAGCAGCACGCGCGTGCCGTAGGAGAGCGCGGCGACGAGCGCCGTCGGCAGCTCGGCCGCGCTGTGCGCAAACTTCACGCCGAGCGCGGATCCCTGCGAGACCGGCTTGACGACGAGCGGGAAGCCAAGCCGCTCGGCGACGCTCCCCAGCACCTCGGCGGCGCCGAGGTCCTGAAAGGCGACCTCGCCGAGCGCCACCCACTCGGGCGTCGGCAGGCCGCCGTCGCGCAGGGCGAGCTTCGTCAGCACCTTGTCGGAGCAGCGCATGCAGGCGTGCACGCCCGAGCCGGTGTAGGGGATCCCCAGCACCTCGAGCAGCTCCTGCACGGTGCCGTCCTCGCCGCCGCGGCCGTGCAGCGCGATGAAGGCGACGTCGGGACGCGCGTCGCGCAGCCGCGTGACGAGGTCGCTGCCGACGTCGATCGAGACGACGTCGTGGCCGAGCCGCTCGAGCGCGTCGGCGACCCGCGCCCCGGACGCAAGCGAAACCTGGCGCTCGAGCGAGCGCCCGCCCTTGAGCACGGCGACGCGCGTCAGCGTCATGCCTCGCGCGAGCGCCGCCCTCCCAGCGACCCGCGCCGCGGCAGCTGCAGGATGTGCGCCAGCCCCTCGCCGCCGGCATCCGCCGCCGCCGGCGGCTGCGCGGGCTCGGGCGCCTGGCGCGCCGGCGACGCCGGCGCGGCCGGCGAATCCGCCGCAGGCCGCTCGCCGCTACCCGCCCTGGGACCGCCGCGGTGCCCGGTCAGCGTGTCGTAGAGCGCGACCTGCTCGGCGACGATCTTGCCGATCCGCCGCACCCCCTCGCGAATGTCCTCATCGCTCGAGCTCGAGAAGTTCAAGCGCATCGCGTGCTGCCCGCGCCCGTCGGCGTAGGCCGCCTCGCCGGGCACGAACGCGACGTTCTCGGCGAGCGCGCGCGCGAGCAGGTCGGTCGTGCCGATGTAGTCCGGCAGCGTCACCCAGATGAAGAGGCCGCCCTGCGGGCGCGTCCAACTCGCGGCCGCCGGCAGCTGCTCGGCGAGCGCGTCGAGGATCACGTCGCGGCGGCGGTGGTAGAGGTCGCACAGCGACGCGACATACGGCCGCCAGTCGCCGGCGGCGAAGTACTCCGAAACGAAATGCTGCGCGAGCGTCGAGGAGCACAGGTCGGTCGACTGCTTGCCGAGGATCAGCTTCGCCAGCAGCGGCCGCGGCGCGACCAGCCAGCCGACGCGCACGCCGGGGGAGAGGATCTTCGACATCGTGCCGGTGTAGATCACGAAGTCGTTCTCGTCGGTCGGCCCGGGCGCCTCGAGCGAGCGCAGCGTCGGCAGCCCCTCGCCCTCGTAGCGCAGCATCCCGTAGGGGTTGTCCTCGAGCACGATCAGCTCGCGCTCGCGCGCGATCTCGACGAGCCGCCGCCGGCGCTCGAGCGACATCGTCACGCCCGCCGGGTTCTGGAAGTTCGGGATCGTGTAGATGAACTTCGGCCGCCGCCGCGCCGCATCGAGCGCCAGCAGCGTCTGCTCGAGCGCGTCGATCGACATGCCGTCGGAGTCCACGTCGATCTGGATCACCTCGGCCTCGTAGGAGCAGAACGTCGGCACCGCGCCGGGGTAGGTCGGCGCCTCGGCGATCACGACGTCGCCCGGGTCGATCAGCGTCTTGGTCACCAGGTCGATCGCCTGCTGGCCCCCGGTCGTGACGATCACCTCGTCGGGATCGACCGCCATGTCCTCGGCCGCCATCACCTTCACGATCGCGTCGCGCACGCCGGCCAGGCCCTCGCTCGGCCCGTACTGCAACGCCGCCGCACTCGGCAGCCGCCCGAGCAGCGCCGCGAACAGGGCGGGGTCGAAGGTCGAGGTGTCGGGCAGCCCGCCGGCGAGCGAGATCACCTCCGGCCGCACGGTGACGGCCATCAGGTCGCGCATCGCCGAGGAGCGCATCACGCGCGTGCGTGAGGCAAACAGGCCCGCGTAGCGCTCCAGCTCGTGGGCGCTCGTCCGGGGCGGTCGACGCTCGCTCATCGGTCAACTATCGTCATGACGGCATGCACGCTAGCGCACGATGAGCCTCTTCCTCCACTCAGCGACCGCGCCTGGCCTCGCGCTTGCAGCGCCAAACCGCCCGTATTCGTTGGTGTCGGCGCGAGCGTGCGCGACGCTCGCGATATTGAGAGCACGTGAGCGGGGCGGGTGCGCGGCGACCGCCACCGCCGCTCACACGGCCGCGCGGGTGTCGCGCTGAAGAAGCTCGTCCTCGCCGTGATCGACGGCGCGCGCCCGGCGATGATCGAGGCGGCCGTCGCGGCGGAGCAGGCGCCGGCGCTCGCGACGCTGATCGAGCGCGGCAGCTACATCCCCGACGCGGTCTCCGCGTTCCCGTCGGTGACGCCGGTCTGCGCGGCGACGATCGCGACCGGGCTGGGGCCCGACCGCCATCTGATCCCCTCGATGAACTGGTACCACCGCGAGGAGGCCCGCTACGTCGAGTACGGCTCGAGCTTCCGCGCCGCGCTGCGCTTCGGCCTCGGCCGCCAGCTCACCGACACGATCTACAACATGAACGGCGCCCACCTCGCGCCGGAGGCCCTGACGATCTTCGAGCGCCTCGACGACGCCGGCCTGCGCACCGCCGGCACCACCTACCTGATCTACCGCGGCCGCCACCTCCACCAGCCCGCGCAGGACTCGGCGCTGACGCGGATCGCGGCGTTCGCGCTCGTGCGCCGCCCGGTGATGGGGCCGCGCGAGCTCTTCTACGCCGACATCTTCTCGAGCCGCGACAGCGGCTGCCGCAGCACGCTCGGCATGCCCGGCGCCCGCGACCGCCACGCCGGCTGTGTCGGCGAGTACCTCGTCCGCAACGACCTCTTCGACTTCCTGCTGCTGTCGCTGCCCGACAACGACAACCACTCGCACAGGCTCGGCCCCGACGCCCAGGTCGCCGCGATCGCCCAGGCCGACCGCCAGCTCGTGCGCCTGTTCGCCGCCGCCGGCGGGGCCGACGCCTTCCTCGAGGATCACGCCGTGATCGTCGTCGCCGACCACGCCCACACGCTGGTCGAGCGTTCGATCTCACTCGGCGCGCAGTTCGCCGACTTCGACGTGCGCCGCCCGACCGACATGCGAGCGCTCGAGCCATCCCAGATCGCGATCTGCCCGGCGCAGCGTTCGGCGATGATCTACGTCTTCAGCCCGGCGACGCTGGAGCGGGTGCTCGCGCGGGCGCAGCGGATCGAGGGCGTCGAGCAGGTGATCTGGCGCGAGGGCGAGGAGGCCTGCGTGGCGCGTGGCGGCGAGCAGCTGCGCTTCGCCCCCGGCGACCAGCTCGAGGATCTGCGCGGGCGCCGCTGGCGACTGTCCGGCTCGCTTGCGGCGCTCGAGCTCCGCGTCACCCACGGCGTCGTGCGCAGCGAGGAGTTCCCCGACGCCCTCGGCCGCGTCTGGGACGCGTGCGCCTGCGCAACCGCCGGCGAGGTGCTGCTGAGCGCCGCCGACGGCGCCGAGTTCAGCGACTGGGGCGGCGCCGACCACGTCGGCGGCGGCAGCCACGGCTCGCTCTCCGCCGGCGACTCCCACGCGCCCCTGATCCACTGCGGCGTGGAGGGGGCGGGCCACCGCGCGCAGTGGTCGATCGCCGACGTGACGCCGCTGATCGCGCGGCACTTCGAAAGCTAGAAGCGTGTTCGCTTCGCGAACAACACTTCTCGTGGCGGGGCTCGCTTCGCTCGTCCTGGTGCCGTCGGTTGCATCCGCCGCCGGGGGTGGGTTGGCGGTCTCAAGTGAGCGTGCTACGGCCGTTGCTTCTTCGCTTCCGCTTGTTCGAGACCTCGAGCGGACTCATCCCCATTGGTTCTCGCAGGTGACGAGTCCGGTCTCGGGTGAGTGGCAGGTCGCTTTCTACTCGGGTGATCAGGAGTTTGTGCAGGTGATCGTCAGCTCCGCCGACGGGCGCGTGCTGGGCACGTTCACGGGCATCAAGATCGCCTGGACCATGGCGCGCGGGCTGCCGGGCGCTTTTGGGCGCCACGTCGACGCGCTCTACGTCTGGCTGCCGCTGTGCCTGCTCTTCCTGGCGCCCTTCTTCGACTGGCGCTCGCCGCTGCGGCTGCGCAACGTCGACCTGCTGGTGCTGACGTCGCTCTCAATATCGCTCGCGTTCTTCAACCACGCCGACATCTACCAATCGGTCCCGCTCGCCTATCCGCCGCTCGTGTACCTGCTGTTGCGGCTGGTCTGGCTGGCGCGCCCGCGCGCGCCGGCGCCGCCGCCGCTGCGGCTGAACTTCGGCCCCGGCGTGCTGGCGGTCGTGCTGGTCGCGCTGATCGCCTTCCGCGTCACGCTCAACGTGGTCGACTCGAACGTGATCGATGTCGGCTTCGCCAACGTCGTCGGCGCCCAGAAGGTGATCGACGGGAAGCCGCTCTACGGCCAGTTCCCCGCCACGATCGCGCGCGGCGACACCTACGGCCCGGTCTCCTACGTCGCCTACGTGCCGTTCGTCGCGGCGCTCGGCTTCAGCGGCAGCTGGGACTCGCTGCCCGCGGCGCACGCGGCCGCGATCTGCTTCGACTCGCTCGCGATCGCGCTGCTGTTCGCGCTCGGCTGGCGGATCCGCGGGCCCTCGACGGGGCTGGTGCTCGCCTACGCCTGGGCCGCGTTCCCCTTCACCGCCTTCGCGCTCGAGTGCAACTCCAACGACGCGCTGGTCGCGGCGCTCGTCACCGCGACGCTCCTGGCCGCGACCTCGCCACCTGCGCGCGGCGCGTTCGCCGCGCTCGCGGGCCTGACCAAGTACGCACCGCTGGCGCTCGCGCCGGTGCTCGCGACCTACCGCCTACAGCGCCGCGGCGCGCGCGGCCTGGCGGCGTTCGCGCTCGCCTTCGCGGCGGCGGCCGCGCTGGCGTCGATCCCCGCGCTCGACCACAACTCGCTCGCGACGATCTTCTCGCGCTCGGTCAGCTACCAGGCCGACCGCAGCGCGCCGTTCTCGATCTGGGGCCTCTACGGCGGCCTGCGGGCGGCCCAGACTGCCGTCCAGGCGCTCGCCGTCGCGCTCGCGCTGGGCCTCGCGCTCCAGCGCCGCGATGACCCGCTCCGCCTCGCCGCCGCGGCCGCCGCGATCCTGATCGCGGTCGAGCTCGGCGTCACCTACTGGTTCTACCTGTACATACCCTGGTTCTTCGCGCCGGCGGCGGTGGCGTTGCTTGGGGGGGCTCCTCGCTTCGAGCGACGGCCGCGCCGCCGCTCGAAGCTGCGGGGCAGCTGGGTCGTGTGGGACGGGACCCGTGGGGCCTGGTTGCTGAACCGTCCCAAGACGCTGTTGTCCGGAGGGCGGGAGAGGGCGCTGCGTTAGGCCGGAGCCGGGGGCCGATGCGGCTTGGCGGGGGTCGCCCAGACCGCCCAGGCGAGCAGGACGGTGGCGGGCAGGATGAAGATGCCGATCGAGAGCATCGCGAGGAGGTTGAAGGCTCCGAGGACGACGACCGTGGCGGTGGCGATCAGCGCGGCGACGCGGCTGCGGTCGCGGCGGGTCAGCGCGAGCGAGGGGTCCTCGGTTTCGTGACCGCTTCGCGGCCACGAAACCTGTGGGGGTCCTCGGTTTGTGACCGCTTCGCGGCCACGAAACCTGCGGGCCGGATTTAGTGCGCGCTTGGTGGGCGGGGTGTGGGTGTTTGTGCGGGTGCTGTCTAGGGAGCGGCTGGTGGCTGGGTGCTTGGTCGGGTCGCCTCGGGCGCGGCGGCGAGGGTGGGTGTTAGGCGAGGCGGAGCTCGTACTCGAGCTCGTCGTGGATGGGGGTGCCGTCGTCGCCTAGGAGGGGGATGTTGGGCTTGATCTTGCGGGCGTTATCGACCGCTCCCTTGTGTACGGCTCGGAGTAAGAGGCCGTGGTGCTCGTAGAAGCGCTGGGCGGCGAGGTTGTCGTTGGTCGTGACCAGGTGCAGGCGCGCGCACTCGCCGGCTCGGGCCTGGTCGATGACGGCCGCGAGCAGCGCTGTGCCGACGCCCTCGCGGCGGCGGAACGCCTCGATCGTGACTACCTCGCATGCGCCGGCGGCGATCTCGTAGGTCGCCAGGCCGAGCAGCTCCTCGCCCTCCACGCAGACGATTGCGGGCAGCCGTGAAGCGTCCCGTGAGCGCCCCCGGCTGACGATCGTCGTCGATCCCCAGGCGAGGCGCAGGTGCTCGGCGAGCCAGCCCCGCTCGCCGGGGCTAACTGCCCGCACCGTTCGCGCCCCGCTCACGCCGCGATCAGCAGCTGCTCGATCGAGTCGGCCGCCCGCGCCCTCGACGCGGTGATCAGGACGGCGTTCAGCCACGGGTCCTCGTCGGAGGGTGCGAAGCGCACCGGCATCTGAGTCGCCATCGCCTCGACCGCCAGCTCGCGCTTGACGCCGAGCACGCCGCCGCGGGCACCGGTCATGCCGACGTCGGTGACGTAGGCGGTCCCGCCCGGCAGCACGCGCGCGTCCGCGGTCGGAATGTGGGTGTGGGTGCCGAGCACCGCGGTCACGCGGCCGTCGAGATGCCAGCCCATCGCGACCTTCTCGCTGGTGGCCTCGGCGTGCATGTCGACGAGGATGTGATCGGCCTTCTGGCGCAGCTCCGCGACCAGCGCGTCGGCCTCCGCGAAGGCCGAGCGGCCCGCAGCCATGAAGACGTTGCCGGAGAGGTTGACCACCGCCAGGCGCACGCCGTCGCGCTCGACGATCGTGTGGCCGTGCCCGGGCTGGCCGCGCAGGTAGTTCGCCGGCCGCAGGATCCGCGGCTCGCTGTCGAGGTAGGGATAGATCTCGCGATGGCGGTAGGCGTGGTTGCCGAGCGTGATCGCGTCGACGCCGGCCGCGAACAGCTCGTCGGCGAGCTTCGGCGTGATTCCGAAGCCGCCGGCGACGTTCTCGCCGTTGATGACGACGAACGTCGGATTGTGGCGCTCGCGCAGCACCGGCAGCAGCCGCAGCAGCGTGCGGCGGCCAGCCGGGCCGACGAGATCGCCGCAGAAGAGGATGCGCGCGGCCGTGGACACTGCTCGCGAGCCTAGTGAGTATGGCTGCCGCGTGGGGCCGGCCCTCGGCCGCGGCACCCGCGCGGACTCGACCACGACGGCACGACTGGCCATACTGCGCGAGATGGGCACCGCACGCGCGGAGTACGCGGATGGCCTCTAAGCCGAGGCTCGGGCCGCCGGGGGCACAGGAGCTACCCCCGGACGAGCTGCCGGTCGCGCCGCCGGAGCCGCAGGAGCTACCCCCCGACGAGCTGCCGGTTGCGCCGCCGGAGCCGCTGGAGCCACCCCCGGAGGAGCTGCCGGTCGCGCCGCCGGAGCCGCTGGTGATCCCGCGCGGCGTGCAGCTGGTGCTGCTGCTTGTCTCCCTGCTCGCACTGTGGGTCGCCGCGCGCGCCGCCAGGCACGTCGTCGAGATCATCATCGTGGCGTCGTTCATCGCGCTCGTGCTGAACCCGTTCGTCGAGTTCCTCGGCCGCCGCGGCATCAGGCGGGGCTTCGCGATCCCGCTCGCCTACATCACGCTGCTGCTGCTGCTGGGCGGCATCGGCGTCGCGCTCGCGCAGCCGATCTCGAACCAGGTGACCGCGTTCCAGCACAACTTCCCCCACCTCGTCGCGCAGGCCAACCACCGCCTCAACAGCGTGCAGAAGTTCTTCAACAAGCACGGGATCCACATCCAGCTGAGCAAGCAGGGGCACACCGCGCTCGACACGATCCAATCGAAGGTGCTGAAGAGCTCGAGCTCGATCCTGGCCTTCACGACGAGCCTGTTGAAGAGCGCCGCCAACGCCGCCATCTCGCTCGTGCTGATCTTCGTGATGTCGGTCTACCTGCTCGTCTACGCGCGCCAGATCGGGACGCTGGCGCGCCGCTGGCTGCCCGATGCCGACGGCACTCCCGAGGACGACTACCCCTCACGCGTCCAACGCGCCGTCGCCGGATACGTCCGCGGCCAGCTCTTCTTCAGCGTCGTGATGGGGACGACCGCAGGCTTCTGCCTGTGGATCTTCGGCGTGCTCGGCATCTTCCCCGACGGGCGCACCTACGCCTTCGCCTTCGGCGCCTTCTTCGGCGTGATGGAGCTCGTGCCGTTCATCGGGCCCGTGCTCGGCGCGATCCCGCCGATCATCGTGGCGCTGTTCCAGAACCCGTTGACCGCGCTCTGGGTGGTGCTTCTGTTCATCGTCCTGCAGCAGCTCGAGGGGCACGTCGTCGCGCCCCAGATCTTCAGCCACGCGCTGCGGATCAACCCGCTGCTTGTGATCATCGCGCTGCTCTTCGGCGACGCGATCTACGGGATCGTCGGCGCGCTGATGGCGCTTCCTGTCGCGGCCGTGATCCGCGAGACGATCCTGTACCTGCGCCGCCACGTCGTGCTCGAGCCGTGGCGCCCGCAGGCGCCGCCGCCCCCCTGATGGACGCGCCCACGCTGCGGGCGACCGCGCTCGGCAAGCGCTTCGGCGATCGCGTCGCCCTGCGCGACGTCAGCTTCGAGCTGGCAGGCGGCGAGATCCTTGCCGTGATCGGGCCCAACGGGGCCGGCAAGACCACGCTGCTGGCACTGCTGGCCGGTGCGATCTCGCCGAGCGAGGGCTCGGTCGGAGCTCCCGCCGGTGAGCGCATCGGTTGGGTGCCACAGCAGACCGCCGTCTACTCGAAGCTGTCGGTGCTCGAGAACCTGCGGCTGTTCGCACGCCTCGAGCGCGTCGCCGACCCGGACGCGGCGGTCGCGACGATGCTCGAGCAGACCGCGCTGACCGATCGGGCCGACGAGCAGCTCGGCCGGCTCTCGGGCGGCAACCGCCAGCGCGTCAACATCGCCGTCGGGCTGCTCGCCGATCCCGCCGTGGCGCTGCTCGACGAACCTTCGGCATCGCTCGATCCGCGCCAGCGCGAGCGACTCTGGCGCTTCATCACGGCGCGCGCGCGCGCCGGCACCGCCGTCGTCTTCGCCACCCACGACATCGGCGAGGCCGAGCGCTACGCCGACCGCGTGCTCGTGCTGGCGGACGGCGAGCTGCTCTACAGCGGCCCGCCGGGCGAGCTCGGCGGCCGCAGCGAGGGCGACCTCGAGACCGCGTTCGTCGAGTTCCTGCGCGAGCGGGGGCACTGATGGCCGCGATTCGCTGGCTGCTCGAGAAGGACATCCGGATCCTGCGCCGCTCGCCGGTGCTGTCGCTGCTCTTGATCGTCTACCCGGCGGTCGTGGCGGTGCTGATCGGCCTGGCGCTCTCGCGCGGCCCCGGGCTGCCGCGCGTCGCCTTCCTCAACGAGATCCCGCCCAGCCAGTCGGTGATCAGCCTCGGCAAGACGCGGATCGACATCAACAGCTACGAGCGCCACCTCTTCCAGGCGCTCACGTTGGTTACGGTGAAGACTCGCGCGCAGGCGCTCGCCGACGTCCGCGACGGCACCACGCTCGCGGCGCTGATCATCCCGGCGAGCCTGCCGCACCGGCTCGCGAGCGGCGAGGAGACCGCCTACATCCAGGTGGTCTACAACGGCTCCGCGATCAACCAGGAGCTCGTCCAGTCGGCGATCGACTCCAAGCTCGGCCAGGCCAACGCGCTGCTCGCGGCGCAGCTCGAGAAGGTCGCAGGCAGCTACATCGACCTGCTGCTCTCCGGCGGCAAGCTCAGCTTCCTCGGCGAAACCTTCAACGTCCTCGGCCTGCGCGCCTCGGCGCAGGTGTTGAACGCGGTGCTGGCGGGGCTGCCGGCGCACTCGCCGCTGCACGCGCGCCTCGCGCCCGTCGCCAACTTCGCGAAGATCGCCGTCACCAACCTCGGCACCTCGAAGGCGGTGATCGGCGCGGTCGCCGCGCCCGTCGTGGCCCGCAACCAGTACGTCAACGGCCGCCGCACACCGCTCGACTTCTACGCGGTCGCGGTCGCGGTCACGGTCTCTTTGATGTTCGTGTGCCTGCTGCTGGCCTCGGGCATGCTCGCGCTCGAGCGCGAGGAGAACACGCTGGAGCGGCTGCGGCGCGGCCTCGTCGCCCCGGGGGCGCTGCTCGGCGAGAAGGCGCTGCTGGCCGCCGCCGCCGCCACGGCGGTCGGCTTCGCGATGCTCGCCGGCATCGGCATCTTCGTGACGCTCGACTGGAGCCGCGCCGGACTCTGGCTGCTGGCCGTCGCGGGCGGCTCGCTCGCGTTCGCGACCCTCGGCGTGGCGCTCGGCGGCCTCGTGCGCGACGTCCGCGCGGCGTCGCTGCTGGCGCTGCTCGTGTCCTTCCCGCTGGTCTTCCTGGCACTGGTCCCGGCGGGAGCCGTTGCCTCAGGCCTCTACGACGCGATCCGCGTCGTCTCGGCCGTGTTCCCGTTCAAGCCCGCGTTCGAGGCGGTCGACGCGGCCGTCAACCGCTCGAGCCCCGGCGTGTGGGTCTCACTCGCCCATCTCGGCGCGCTGATCGCCGGCTTCGGGGCGCTCGCGCGCTTCGGCCTGCGCGGCTGAACTCCGCGCGGCGAGGGCTTCGCGCCGCTACCATCGATGTCGATGGCGTTCCCCGATACGCGCCTGCGCCGGCTGCGACGCACCGCCGCGCTTCGCGACCTCGTGCGCGAGACCGAGCTCACGCCCGGCCGCCTGATCGCGCCGCTGTTCGTCGCCTCGGAGTCCTCGCCCGTCGAGTCGATGCCCGGCGTCTCGCGCCTGACGATCTCGGGTGCGGTCGCCGCGGCCGGGCGGCTCGAGGCGCTCGGCGTACCCGGCGTGCTGCTGTTCGGCATCCCCGACCACAAGGACGCGGAGGGCTCGGGCGCGTGGGACGAGGAGGGCGCGGTCCAGCTGGCCGTGCGCGCGATCAAGTCCGCGCACCCGCGGACGCTGGTGATGACCGACGTCTGCCTGTGCGAGTACACCGACCACGGCCACTGCGGCGTCGTCCGCGACGACGGCTCCGTCGACAACGACGCCTCGCTCGAGCTGCTCGCGCGCACCGCGCTCAGCCACGCGCGCGCCGGCGCCGACGTGATCGCGCCGAGCGACATGATGGACGGGCGCGTCGGCGCGATCCGCTCCGAGCTCGACGCCGAGGGCTTCGCCGAGCTGCCGATCCTCGCCTACGCGGCGAAGTTCGCATCCGCCTACTACGGACCCTTCCGCGAGGCCGCCGACTCGACGCCCGCCTTCGGCGACCGGCGCGGCTACCAGATGGACCCGGCCAACCGCCGCGAGGCGCTGCGCGAGACCGAGCTCGACATCGCCGAGGGCGCCGACATCGTGATGGTCAAGCCGGCGCTCGCCTACCTCGACGTGATCGCGGCCGTGCGCGCGATGACGCTGCTGCCGCTGGCCGCCTACAACGTCAGCGGCGAGTACGCGATGGTCAAGGCCGCGGCCGCTGCCGGCGCGTTCGACGAGCGCGCAATCGTGCTCGAGACGCTGACCGCGATCCGCCGGGCCGGCGCCGACATCATCGTCACCTACCACGCGGAGGAGGCAGCGCAATGGCTCGCGCGGACGTGATCGCGGCGCCCAAGGTCCGCTCGCGCCGCGACGGCGCGGCGGTCGCGCTGGACGACCTCGACCGCAAGCTCCTGAACCTGATGCAGGGCAGCTTCCCGCTGGCGCCGCGCCCGTACGCGGCGGTCGCGGCGGCCGCCGGCTGCAGCGAGGAGGAGGCGCTCGCGCGCGTCACGCGCCTGCTTTCGGAGCGCATCATCCGCCAGGTCACGCCGATCTACGACACCCGCGCGCTCGGCTACGCCTCGATGCTGGTCGCCGCGAAGGTCGACCCCGTCCACCCCTGGGCGGCGGCGCGGATCATCAACTCCCACCCCGGCGTCTCCCACAACTACCTGCGCAACCACGAGTTCAACATGTGGTTCACGATCGCCGTCGAGCGCGACTCGCTGCTCGGCCTCGACGGGACCCTCGACGTGCTCGCGCAGCTGACCGGCGCGGAGTCGATCCGCCAGCTGCCGACGCTGAAGCTGTTCAAGATCCGCATGGACCTCGAGATGGAGCAGGGCACCGCCGCGCTCGCCAGCCCGGGCGTGGAGTCCACGCCGGCGCCGATCGAGGCGGTCGACTACGACGAGCGCGACATCGCCGTGATCCGCGCGACCCAGGGCGATTTGCCGGTCGTGCCAGAGCCCTACGTCCCCGCCGCGAAGGAGCTGGGCATGGGGGTCGAGCAGCTGCTCGAGCACATGGCGGGGATGCGCGAGCGGGGCCTCCTGCGCCGCGTAGCCGCGATCCTCTACCACCGCCGCGCCGGCTTCTCCGCCAACGGCATGGGCGTCTGGAAGGTCCCTTCCGAGCGGATCGACACGCTCGGGCCGCGCATGGCCTCCTTCCGCGGCATCTCGCACTGCTACCAGCGCCCGACCTACCCCGATTGGCCGTACTCGATCTTCACGATGGCCCACGGCCGCTCGAAGGAGGAGTGCGACGCGGTGCTCGACGCGATCGCCACAGACAGCGGCATCGAGGAGCGCGCGACGCTTTACTCCTCGACGGAGTTCAAGAAGATCCGCCTGCTCTACTTCACCGACGAGTTCCGCGCCTGGGAGGCCGCGAACTCGTAAGCGCCACGCCGCGGATCGCGCGCGATCCGTCCAATATCGTCTGGCAGGCAGTGGTCGCCTCCCGCACCGACTCCCGCTCCCGCGCGCTCTATGCGCGCGCGCGCGACGTTCTCCCGGGCGGCGTCAACTCGCCCGTGCGCGCGATGGGCGCGATCGGGCGCGATCCGCTGTTCGTCGCGCGCGGCGCCGGCGCCGAGATCTTCGACGCCGACGGCTTCGGCTACGTCGACTACGTCTGCTCCTGGGGCGCGCTGATCGCAGGCCACGCGCACCCTGCCGTGATCGCGGCGGTCACGGCGGCCGCGGCCGACGGGACGAGCTTCGGCGCGCCGACGCAGCGCGAGGTCGAGCTGGCGGAGGAGGTGGCGCGGCGCGTGCCGGGCGTCGAGATGCTGCGGATGACCTCCTCGGGGACGGAGGCGGCGATGACGGCGATCCGCCTCGCGCGCGCTCACACCGGCCGCGACCTCGTGGTCAAGTTCGCCGGCGCCTATCACGGCCACTCCGACGGCCTGCTCGCGCAGGCGGGCTCGGGGCTCGCGACGCAGGGGATCCCGGCCAGCCCCGGGGTACCGGCCGCGACCGCAGGCGCGACGATGGTGGTGCCGTGGAACGACCGCGACGCGCTCGCGCGGGCGCTCGATCGCGAGGCGCCGGCGGCGATCATCGCCGAGCCCTACCCGGCCAATATGGGTCTCGTGCCGCCGGCCGAGGGCTTCCTGGCGCTGCTGCGCTCCTGTGCCGACGCCTGCGGCGCGCTGCTGATCCTCGACGAGGTGATCAGCGGCTTTCGCGTCGCGCGCGGCGGCGCCAGTGAGCGTTCCGGCGTGCGCGGCGACCTCGTCGTGCTGGGCAAGGTCCTCGGCGGCGGTCTGCCGGCCGCGGCCGTCGGCGGGCCGCGCGCCCTGCTCGAGGCGCTCGCGCCGGTCGGCGCGGTCTACCAGGCGGGGACGCTCTCGGGCAACCCGCTCGCGGTGGCGGCCGGGCTCGCCACGCTCTCGCTGCTTGACGACGAGGCCTATGCGGAGCTCGAGTCGACCACGCGCAGGCTTGCCGAGGGCCTTCGCGCCGCCGCCGGCGGCCGGCCCGTCAGCGTGCAATGGCTGCCCGGCCTGCTGACCGTGTTCTTCGCCGAGCACGCGCCGGCGAATCTCGAGGACGCCAAGCGCTGCGACCTGGACGCCTACGCCGCCTGGTGCCGCGGCCTGCTCGCGCGCGGCGTGTATCCGCCGCCGTCCCAGTTCGAGGCCTGGTTTCCCTCGCTGGCGCACGGCGAGGCCGAGATCGAGCGCACGCTGCAGGCCGCCCGCGGCGCCTTCGAGGCGCTCGCGTGAGCACGCTCGCGCGCCTGCGCGAGTTGGTCGCGGCGGAGGGGGAGCCGCTCGCCGCCGGGCTGCTCGCGCGCGCGCGGCCGGGTGCACGGGCCGTGCTCGGGCCGATCGTGGCGGGCGGCCCGCGCACGAACGGACACACCGGCGAGTACGAGCTGCTGATCGAGGCGATCTACGAGGGCTACCTGCTGCACTACGGCGTCTCGCGCCTGCTCGCGAGCGGCGACGCCGACCTCTCACTGCTCGCCGGCGACCGCCTCTATGCGCTCGGCCTCGAGCGCCTGGTGGCGCTGGGCGATGTCGAGGCGGTGAGCGAGCTGGCCGACGTGATCTCGCTGTGCGCCCTGCTGGTGGGTCGCGGCGAGGACGCCAGCTGCGAGCCGCTGTGGCGCGCAGGGGCTCGCGCGGTCGGCTGGGGAGCCGGTGAGAGCTACCTGCGGGCCAAGGCTCTGGCGCGCGCCGGCGACTCCGCCGCGCACGCCGCGCTGCTCGCGCTCGATGTGCCTCCGGCCCTGGCATGACGGTATTCTTCGCGCCGGCCCGGTTCCCCAGGAGCGTAATTGGCAACCACCCGCAGGCCCAGCAAGTCCAAGTACACAGCTGATCGGGGCATCCCGGGCGCCTTCGAAGGCGAGACCGTCACGCGGCGGCGTTTCATGACGGGGACGGTGCATGGCGCCGGTGCCCTGATGACGATGGGGTTCGCGCTGCCCGCGCTGGCGTTCGCGATCGGGCCGATCTTCAAGAACGACTCGCTCGGCTGGCAGACGGTCGGCACGCCGGACATGTTCCCCGACGACAACTACGTGCCGGCGGTGATCGTGATCGCCCCGGGCATCGGCGAGGCCGGCAAGAGCACCGTCTACATTCGCGCGCGCAACGCGAACGTGGACACCACCCCGCCGACCCAGTACAACCGCTGGGTCGCGATCTCGACGCGGTGCGCGCACCTCGGCTGCCCGGTGCGCTGGGTGCCGGCGTCGGAGCGTTTCATCTGCCCCTGCCACGGCGGCGTCTACGACCTCCAGGGCGTTCGCGTCGGCGGTCCGCCGCCGCGCCCGCTCGACCGCTTCTTCACGCGCCTGCACGAGGGTTACGTCCAGGTCGGCCGGCGCTTCAGCGTCAACAGCGAGCTGCGGGCCTTCTCGCCGCGCGACCCGGGCGAGCCGCTCGACGGCATCGGCCAGTACCTCTACCCGTCGCGGCCGAGCGTTCGCATCTGATGCCGCGGATCAAGCTTCCCGCGCCGCCGATCCCGCCGCAGTTCCTGCCCCAGCCGCCACGCCCGGGCACCCAGCGCGGGCGCCCGCGCACGCCGCTTCAGAAGGGCGCCGAGGCCGGCAAGTCGGCGGTCGACTGGATCGACGAGCGCACGTCGCTGTCGGGCGGCGTACGCTGGCTGTTCTTCCGCAAGGTCCCCAAGGGCACCAACTGGTTCTACACGCTCGGGTCGGCGACGATGATCGCGTTCCTCTCGCAGGCGGTGACCGGCGTCTTCCTCGCGATGTACTACCGCCCGGATCCCGCCGGCGGCGCCTACGAGTCGGTGCGCTACATCACCAACGACGTCTTCCTCGGCCAGTTCGTTCGCGGCATGCACAAGTGGGGCTCCTCGGTGATGGTGATCCTCGTGTTCCTGCACATGGGGCGGACCTTCTTCTTCGGCGCCTACAAGTACCCGCGGGAGCTCAACTGGGTGATTGGCGTCGTGCTGCTGATCCTGACGATGCTGATGTCGTTCACCGGCTACCTGCTGCCGTTCGACCAGCGCTCCTACTGGGCGACGATCGTGGGCGTCAACATCAACGGCACCGGCCCGCTGCTCGGGCCCTACCTCTCGGACTTCCTGCGCGGAGGCCCCGAGTTCACCGCGACCACGCTGTCGCGCTTCTACTCGATCCACATGCTGCTCGTGCCCGGCGCGATCGCGGCGATGATCGGCGCCCACCTCTATCTGGTCGCCAAGCTCGGCACCACGGCGCCGCCGTGGCAGAAGCCCGAGGACCCGCCGCTGGAGCTCGTCGAGGAAGCGCTGTGAACCAGCGCGAGAAGGAGGAATACCTCCGCGGATACTCGGTTCTGAAGGCTCAGGGCAAGCCGTTCTTCCCCTACGCGGTGGCGAAGGACAGCCTGATGGGCTGCGTTGTCATCGCGGTGATCATCGCGCTGTCGATCATCTTCGGCGCGGAGCTCGGCCCCAAGGCGAACGCCGCGACCACCACCTACACGCCGCGGCCGGAGTGGTACTTCTTCTTCCTCTTCGAGCTCCTGCGCGTGATCAAGCCGCCGGACTTCACCGGCCTCGCCACGATCGGCGTGCCGACGCTCGCGATGATCCTGCTGTTCCTGCTGCCGTTCTATGACCGCGGGCCGGAGCGCCATCCGCTGCGACGCCCGATCGCGACGCTGAGCGGCATCTTCGTGATCTGCGCGATGGCCTACCTGACGTTCCTCGGCGCGACGGCCGGGCCGCCGACGGAGAACACGATCAAGGTCCCGGCGCTGGTCGTGGCGCAGGGCAAGGCGTCTGTCAGCCAGTTCACGCTCGGACGCTCGGTCGTCGCCCAGGACGGCTGCGAGGCCTGCCACAAGATCGGCGACAACGGCAATGACGGCCCCGGTCCCGAGCTGACGCAGATCGGCAGCCGCATCCCGCCCCAGGCCATCGCCCGCACGCTGGTCAACCCGACCGAGCCGATGCCGTCATACGGCGCGAAGGGCCCGAACCCGCTGACGCCGAAGCAGTTCGACGCGGTGGTCTACTTCCTCTCCAGCCTGAAGTAGTGGCCGCCAAGGCGCCCGGTACGCTGGAAGCGACCCAGGTGCGCGCGATGTTCGATCGCATCGCCGGCCTCTACGACGCGATGAACACGGTGATGACCGCCGGTCTTCACCACCGCTGGCGCGAGCGCGCCGTGGAGCTGGCGGCGGTCGGCCCGGGCAGCCGCGTGCTGGACGTGGCGACCGGTACCGGCGATCTGGCGGTCGCGCTCGCGCGCGCCGTCGCTCCCGACGGCGAGGTCGTGGCCTGCGACTTCTCCGAGAAGATGCTCGAGCGCGCCCGCGCGAAGGCGCCGGAGCTGCGCTTCGAATGGGCTGACGCGCTGTCGCTGCCCTACGCCGGCGACAGCTTCGACGCCGCCACCGTCGGCTTCGGCGTGCGCAACTTCTCCGACCTGCGCCGCGGCATCGAGGAGATGGTGCGCGTGGTGCGCCCCGGTGGCCGCGTCGTGATCCTCGAGATCACGCGCCCGACGCGCCAGCCGCTCGCCGGCTTCTACAAGACCTGGTTCGACCGCATCGTCCCCTCGCTCGGCCGCGTCGCCGGCGACGCCGCGGCCTACAGCTACCTGCCGAGCTCGGTCGCGCGGTTCCCGCCGCCGCGTGAGCTGGCGGGCGTGATGGACGGCTGCGGCCTGCGCTCGATCAGCTATGTGTTGACGGCGGGCGGCATCATCGCGCTGCACGTCGGCGAGGTGGCGTGATCGACGCCCTCGCGGATCCGTTCGATGCGATCCTCGAGCTCGGCGGCGAGCCGCTGCGCGCGGCGATGGCGGGCGTCGAGAAGCGTCTGCGCGAGATCGCCGCGATCGAGCAGCACTCGCTCGCGACCGTCGCCGCCGGCGGCAAACGGCTGCGGCCGCTGCTCGTGTTCGTCGCCGGGCTCGGCTCGGGCGCCCACGAGGGGCTCTCGCGCGCGGCCGCCGCGGTCGAGCTGATCCACTCCGCGACGCTCGTCCACGACGACGTGCTCGACGACGCGCCGCTGCGCCGCGGGCGCCAGACCGTCTTTGCGGCCGCCGGCCGCCGCGCCGCCACCGCCACCGGCGACCTGCTCTTCTCGAGCGCCTTCGCGGAGCTTTCGCGAAACGGCGCCGTCGCGCAGCTGCGCGCGCTGTCGGCCGCCTCGGCGGCGCTCGCCCGCGGCGAGCTGATGCAGCGCGCCGACGCCTGGCGCGCCGATGTGACCCTCGAGCGCTATCTCGCGCGCTGCGAGCTCAAGACGGCGAGGCTGTTCGCGGCCGCCGGCGAGCTCGGCGCACTCGTTGCGGGCGGCCCGCCGCTCGGCCCCTTCGGCCACGCCGTCGGGCTCGCCTTCCAGCTGCTCGACGACGTTCTCGACATCACCGGGCCGGCCGAGCGCACCGGCAAGCGTCGCGGCACCGACCTGCTCGACGGGACCGTCACGCTGCCGCTGATCCTCGCCCGCGAGCGCTCCC
>DATNHQ010000030.1:0-15696 GCA_035604915.1 Solirubrobacteraceae bacterium | reverse complement strand
CGGCGGCCGAACTCGCGGTCGCCGGCGAGCCGCACCAGCACCGCCGTCCATGTGCGGTAGGGCCGCCAGGCCTCCGAGATGGCGGCGTAGCGCTCGAGCGTCGCGGGCGCGTGCAGGCCGTAGAAGCGGCCGAGGTGGCCGAGCAGGTGCGGCTCCGCCACGAACAGGCCGGCGTCGGCGAAGCCGGCCGCCCGCAGCACGATCAGCGAGGCGTAGAAGGGGCCGATGCCGCGCAGCGCCTGCAGCTCCTGATAGGCCGCGGCCGGCCCGAGCGCGCGCAGGCGCTCGGCGTCGAGTGAGCCCTCGAGCGCCGCGCGGGCCACGCCCTTGACGCGTTGCAGGCGCTCGGCGGCGTGGTGGCCCGGCTCGAGCTCCACCTCGAGCAGGCGCTCGGGCTGGGGGAAGGCGGCGAGCGTCTCGCCACCGAGCTCGAAGCTCTCGCCGAGCCGCTCTGCGAGCTCGCGCCGCAGCTTCGCCGCCGAGGCCGCCGGCCGCCGTGTCGAGATGATCGCCCAGGCCGCCGCCTCGTAGGGGGAGTGGAAGAGCACCGGCCGCTGGCCGGGGTGGCGGCGCTGCAGCTCACCGATCACCTCGTCGCGGCGCCCGACCTCGAGGAAGCCCTCGCCGTCGTGGTCGAGTGAGAGCACGCGGCGCAGCTGGCGCTCGACCGCGCCGATCTCGCCGTCGCCGAAGACCTCGCACTCGAGCGGCCCGTCCGCGCGCGGCTGGCGCGCGAGGATGCCCGCGTAGCCGCCACCGTCGACGGCGAAGGCGAGCCGCATCGCCCCGTCGAACACCGGCGCGCGCCCCTGGTTGGGGCCGAAGCCGAACTCCGCGGCCGCCGCCAGCGAGAACGGCCCGTCGACCTCGAGCGTCAGCGCCTCGCTCACGCGGCGCTCGCCGCCGCGAGCTGGCCGCAGGCGGCGGCGATCTCGCGCCCGCGCGTCAGGCGCACGGTGACGCGCACGCCACGGGACTCGAGCGCCGCGCGGAAGGCCGCGATCGCCTCGCGCCCCGAGCCGGCAAAGCGCGCGTCGGTCGGGTTGTAGGGGATCAGGTTGACCTTGAAGGCGGTCCGCGGCGAGAGCAGCCGCGCCAGCGCCAGCGCCTGCTCGTAGCGGTCGTTGACGCCGGCGAGCATCACGTACTCGATGAAGATCGTGCGCCGGCGCGCCTCGAAGTCGCGGCGGCAGGCGTCGAGCACCGCCGCCAACGGGTAGCGCTCGTTGACCGCCATCAGCTCGCTGCGCAGGCCGTCCTCGGCAGCGTGCAGCGAGAGCGCGAGGCGGATCGGGCGCCCGCTGGCGGTCAGCCGCTCGATCCCCGGGATCCAGCCCACCGTGGAGATCGCGGTGCGGCGGTTGGTGATGCCGAGCGCCGGCAGCAGCGTGCACGCCTCCAGCACGGCGTCGAGGTTCATCATCGGCTCGCCCATGCCCATGAAGACCGCGTGGTCGACGGTCCCGCGGCGACGGAAGTGCAGCGCCTGGTCGAGGATCTCGTCGGCCGACAGGTTGCCGCCGAAGCGCATCTGCCCGGTCGCGCAGAAGCTGCAGGTCAGCGGACAGCCCGACTGCGCCGACAGGCACAGCGAGCGGCGCCCGTCGCGGTAGCGCATCAGCACCGTCTCCACGGGGCGCCCGCGCACGGTCGCGAGCAGCGCCTTGACGGTGCCGTCGGAGGCGCGCTGCTCGCGCTCGAGCGTCAGCGTCGAGAACGGCACGTGCTCCTCCAGCAGAGCTCGCAGCGATGCCGGCAGGTCGGTCATCTCGGCATAGGAGCCGCAGCCGCGCGCGAGCCACGCCCACACCTGGCGGGCGCGGTAGGCCGGCTGGCCGTGACGGTCGAGCGTTTCCCGTAGCGCCTCGCGATCCATCGACCTATGGTTGCATTGATGCGTCTCGCCAAGTTTCTCGCCCACGCCGGCGCCGGCTCGCGCCGCGGCGCAACCGAGATGGTGCGCGCCGGGCGCGTGCGGGTCGACGGCGAGCGCGAGCTCGACCCCGCCCGCAGGATCGAGGGCGGCGAGCGCGTCGAGCTCGACGGGCGTCTCGTCGACGGCCTCGAGCAGCGCGTGGTCTACGCCCTCAACAAGCCGCCCGGCGTCGTCTCGACCGCGCGCGACACCCACGGCCGACCGACGGTCGTGTCGCTGATCGACGACGACCGCCGCCTGTACCCGGTCGGGCGCCTCGACGCCGACAGCACCGGGCTGATCCTCCTGACCAACGACGGCGAGCTCGCGAACCTGCTCGCACACCCCCGCTACGGGGTGTCCAAGACCTACCGCGCGCGCGTCGGCGGCGGCCGCCCGAGCGCGGCGGCGCTCGACGCGCTGCGCGCCGGCATCGAGCTCGACGACGGCCGCACCGCGCCGGCGCGCGTGCGGCTGATCTCCGACGATTTGATCGAGCTCGAACTGCGCGAGGGGCGCAAGCGCCAGGTCCGGCGCATGTGCGAGGCGGTCGGGCATCCGGTGCTCGCACTCGAGCGCCGCGCGCTCGGCGGGCTCGAGCTCGCCGGCCTGGCGCCCGGCGCGTCACGCAAGCTCAGCGACGCCGAGGTCGCGAGCCTGCGCGAGCGCGCCCGACGGTAGGCTGCCGCGCGTGAGCGAGAGGCTGTACGCGCTGCGCGGGGCGACCAGCGTCGAGGAGAACACGGCCGAGGCGATCCTCGCCGCGACCGAGCAGCTGATGCGCGAGCTGATCGAGCGAAACGAGCTGGAGATCGAGCAGTTCGTCGACTGCATCTTCACGACGACCAGCGACCTCAACGCCGAGTTCCCCGCGCTCGCCGCGCGGCGCATCGGCTTTGAGCGCGTGCCGCTGCTCTGCACGCGCGAGATCGACGTCCCCGGCTCGCTCGCGCGGGTGATCCGCGTGCTCGCGCACTACTACGCGCCAAGCGGCCATGTCGCCCGTCACGTCTACCTCGGCGAGGCCAAGAGTTTGCGCGCGGACCTCGATGCCGCACAATAGGGCGATGGCACTCGAGTTCACAGCGGCGGTCAGGCGGGTCCCGTCCTACCCGGTGGCCAGCGGCTACGGTCAGAAGGGCGACCTCGTGCACCTCGCCAGCAACGAGTCGCCCTACCCGCCGATCGCCGAGGTCATCGCCGCGGCGGCCGCGGCCGTCGGCGAGGTCAACCGCTACCCCGACCCCACCAGCGCGAAGCTGCGCGGGGCGCTGAGCGACCGCTATAGCGTTCCGATCGAGCAGATCGCCGTCGGCAACGGCTCCACCGACGTGCTGCTGACGATGGGCGAGGCGCTGCTCGAGCCTGGCGCGGAGATCGTCTACGCCTGGCCGTCGTTCTCGGTCTACCCGCAGCTCGAGGCCGCCTCCGGCGCAACGGGGATCGCGGTGCCGCTGCGCTCAGGCGAGCTCCACGACCTCGACGCGATGGCTGCGGAGATCACGGTCGCGACGCGCCTGGTGATCGTCTGCAACCCCAACAACCCGACCAGCACGGCGCTGCCGCTCGCCGAGATCGCCGAGTTCGTGCAGCGGGTCCCCTCGCACGTATGCGTGCTGATCGACGAGGCCTACTGCGAGTTCAGCCTGCTCGAGGACCCCGACTCCTCGCTGGCGCTGCTCGAGGATCACGCCAACCTCGCTCTGCTGCGGACCTTCTCGAAGGTCTACGGGCTCGCCGGCCTGCGCGTCGGCTTCGCGCTGTGCGGCTCGCGCGAGCTGCCCGATGCGCTGATCCAGCTGCGCCAGCCGTTCTTCCTCAACACCGCCGCCCAGGCTGCGGCGCTCGAGGCGCTGCGCCACCAGGACGAGGTCGCCCGCCGCGTCGAGCGGATCGCGGTCGCGCGCGTGCAGATGGTCGAGGGGCTGCGCGAGCTCGGCATCGAGCCGGCCGACGGCCACGCCAACTTCTGCTGGTTTGACCTCGGCGAAGGCCGCGACGAGGCGCAGATAGTCGCCGGGCTGGCCGCGCAGGGCGTGCTGGTGCGCTCGGGCACCGCGCTCGGCAAGGCGGGCGCGCTGCGCGTCAGCTTCGGCACGCCGCGCGAGAACGAGCGCTTCCTGCAGGCGCTCGCGACGCTGCTCTAGCCGCCGCGGCGCTCCGCGAGCGTCAGCGTCCGCACGACGCCGCCGGCGTCGTAGGTGGCGAAGCCGACGGCGACGCAGACCGTGGGCGAGGGGCACGACACGGCCGCGAGGGCGCCGGCGGTGCGGTCGCGCCCGAGCGCCGCCCCCGCCTCAAGCGACCACGAGCGCCCGTTCCAGCGCTCGACCAGCGGCAGCGTGCGGCCCCGGTTGGAGCCGGCATCAAGCCCCACCGCCGTGCAGTCGCCGGCGCTCCCGCACGAGACGCCGCCGAGCGCGGCGTCAGCCCGCGGCGGCGTCGCCTCGATCGACCAGGCGCTCCCGCTCAGGCGCTCGACGAAGGGCGCGTGGGCGCCGGCGGCGGTCGAGCGGTCGCCGACGGCGGCACACGAGCGCGCGGAGGAGCAGGAGACGCTGACGAGGATGCTCGTCATGCTGCCCGGCACGTTCGCGGCCGGCGCCGCCACGAGCATCCAGCGCGGCCCGGTCGAGCGCTCCGCGACCGGCGCGAGCACGCCGAAGCCGCGATGGCGCTCACCGACCGCGACGCACGCCGACGCGGCCGGGCAGAAGGCGCCGCCGAGCTGGCGGCCGACGGCGTCGGGGGTGCGCTCGAGCGACCACCGTGAGCCGTCCCAGCGCTCCACGAGCGCGACGCTCCGGTGGCGGCGGTCGAGGTAGTCCCCGACCGCCACGCACGCGCTCGCCGACGCACAGGAGACGCCGCTGAACTCCGTCCCCGAGTCGAGCGTCGGATGCGGGTAGCGCCGGCCCGGGTCGGGCGTCGGCTCGATCGCCCAGGCGCTGCCGTCCCAGCGCTCCGCGAGCGTCAGCGTCAGGCCGGTGCGATCGCGGTAGTTGCCGACCGCCGTGCACGCGGCCGTCGAGGCGCACGAGACGCCGACGAACGCGGCGGTCACCGCACCCGCCGGCACGGCCGGCTGCGCGAGCCGCCAGCGTACGCCGTCGAAGCGCTCGGCGAGCAGCGCCTCCGCCGCCCCCCCGGTGGCATAGCCGACGGCGAGGCAGGCGCTCGCCGAGGGGCAGGAGACACCGAACAGCTCGCTATCGAGCGGCCCCGGCGGGTTCGGCGTCGCCTCGACGCTCCAGCGCCCGCGCTCCGCGGCGCCCGCGCCGGCGCCCGCGAGCGCGAGCGCACAGCAGGCGGCCGCCGCCGTCGCCCTCAGCCGCCCTCTTGCTCCGCCGCCCACTGCGCCCGCTCCGCGGCGTACTCGGCGCGGATCCGCTGCGCGTAAAGCGACAGCGTCAGCCCGAACAGCTCGAGGCGACCGAGCTGGTGCAGGAGGAAGAAGTTGGCGCCCATCCGCCCGAGCGTGCCGACGTCGCCGGCCAGCAGCAGCACGCGCTCACGCTCGCTCAGCGGCGGGCGCGCCGCGCGCAGCGCCGCGTCGGCGTCCTCGCGCAGCGCCGCCACGAAGCCGGGGTCGATCACGACGCGCCGGCAGACCTTGTCCACCGCGAAGATGCTCACCCGAGCTGCCACGCCGCGTAGGCATGGCCCTCCGCTCGCTGCGTCGCGACGAACGACGCCGGGCGCGCCTCGAAGCTGCCGAGCATGGCGATCCAGTTGAGCAGCTCGCCCGAGGCGTTGCCCGCCGCGGCGAGCTGCTCGGGCGTCGCCTCAGCGACCAGCTGGGCGACGTCGCCGACGGCGAGCAGCTCGCTCACGCGGGTCGCCCAGTCGGGCGCCGGCACGCCGACATGCGACTCCTCGCTCATGCGCGGGCCGCCCACCTCGAAGGAGAAGGCGCCGCTGCCCGCGACGGCGACGCGGCGCTCGAGGGCGCTCGCCGCGATCGCGCGCCCGAACGCCGCTCCGAGTGCGTGGCAGCGCGCCGCCGAGGGGACCGGGCGCATCGAGGTCGAGATCCAGACCGGCACGATCGCCACCTCCATTTGCGGGGCGATCACGCCGAGCGGGGCGAGGATCGTGTGGTCGAGCGCGAACTCCTGGCTTCGCCCGAGGTCGAAGCCCTCCGCCACCACCGAGCACTGGATCTCCGCGGCCAGCTCGCCGTCGATCGCGACCTCGAACTGCGGCAGCATCGGGTAGTCGCTCGGCCCCGAGCTCGCTGCGGCGACGCCGATCGCGAAGATCGGCACGCTCAGCTCGAAGAAGAGGTTGTAGTGGTCGGTCGTGAACACGACCAGCGTGTCGGCGCGCATCTGCTGCAGCGCCGAGGCGAGCTCGCCGTAGAGGCGCCTTGACTCGGCGGCCGCCTGCTCGCCGCGCGCGATCGCCAGCGCCGTGAACGGATTGTGTGGAATACCGAGGGCGCCGACCAGCTCAGCCATTGACGCCAGCCAGCCTAGCGCCGGGAGCGCGCGGCACGGTAGGTTGTCGGGCATGACCAAGCTGCGCGAGGCGCTGGCCGCCGGGGACTTCGTCGTGACGGCGGAGCTGGGACCGCCGCTGCAGCCCGACCCCGCGCGCGTGCGCGAGACCGCGCGCGCGTTCGCGCCGATCGTGCACGCCGCCAACGTCACCGACAACCAGGCCGCAACCGTCAAGTGCTCGCCGCTGGCCAGCTCGGTCTGGATGCTCGAGCAGGGCCTCGACCCGATCCTGCAGGTGACGACGCGCGACCGCAACATGCTCGCGCTGCAGTCCGACCTGCTCGGCGCCTGGGCGCTCGGCGTGCGCTCGGTCCTCGCGCTGAGCGGCGACCCGCTCAAGGTCGGGCCCTACGAGGGTCTCTCCAAGCCCGTCGGCGACCTCGACTCGGCCGGGCTGCTCGAACTGATCGCGCGGATGAATGAGGGCACCCTGGCAGCGGGCGAGGCGATCGACCCGCCGACGGACTTCCTGATCCTGACCGCGGCCAACCCGCTGGTCGACACCGTCGAGCGCCTCGAGCGCAAGCTCCACGCGGGCGCCCAGGCCTTCCAGACCAACATCGTCTACGACGTCGAGCGCTTCCTCGTGTGGCTCGAGCCGGTCCTGGCGGCCGGCGTGACCGAGCGCGGGCCGATGATCGTGGGCGTCACGCCGCCGCGCAGCACGCGCATGCTCCAGCACATGCACGACCACATCCCCGGGATCGAGGTCGACGACGCCACCTTCGCGCGGATGGCGGGGCTCGAGGGCGCCGAGGCGCGCGCGGCCGGCATCGCGATCGCGGTCGACGTCGTGGCGCGGCTGCGCGAGATACCGCAGGTCGCGGGCGTGCACCTGATGGCGCCCGGCTGGGAGGCCGAGGCGGTGCCGGCGCTCGTCGCCGGCGCGGGCCTCGCGCCGCTCACGACGCGCTGAGTGGAATGGGCTCGCCGCGGGTGGGTTGGGTGCATGCACCCAACCCGAGGTCGGCGCATGCGCCGACCTCAACAGCAGCCATCAGCTCGGCTTGACGAGCATCATGAACAGCCACTGCTCCTCCGGGGCGAGCCCGGCCAGCACGCGCCCGGCGGCCTGGCGGACCGGCGGTGAGCAGATCATGTGCTGGGCGCCCGCGTGGATGTCGCGGAAGCAGCGCTGGATCGCGCCGGCGCGCAACGCGGTCGTGCCGCCCGCCTCGTAGACGAAGGCCGCGACCTCCAGCGCCGTGCTGGTGACATGCTGGAGCGCGAGGCGGTAGAGCGTGTTCTGCTCGAGCGAGAGCGGATCGCCGGAGCGCACCGTCTCCTGGACCTCGGCCCAGGTCTCGTAGACGAACGCGCGCGCGGCGCGCAGCTTCGCCTCGGCGCTCGCATAGTCGTAGTGGAAGCGGTCGCTCTGCGCCAGGCGGTCCGGGCGGCCGCGGCGGCCCTCGAGCAGCGTGCGCAGCTCATCGATGCAGCGCCGCGCGACGCCGAGCGCCCAGCCGGTGTGGCAGATCACGCCGAGCCCGGCGATCCCCATCGTGAAGATCGCCCCGCCGCGCAGCGGCTCGTTGGTCGTCGCGATGTAGCTGAAGGGCTCGGCCACGAACAGACCGTCGCTCGAGTAGTCGATCGAGCCGGTCGCGCGCAGCCCCATCACGTCCCAGTTGTCATCGAGCGTCATGTCCTCGACCGGGGTCACGAAGATGCGGGGAGGCTCGTTCGCGCCCTCGACGATCGCGGCGGTGTGGAGCACCGCGGAGTGCTTGATGCCCGACGCGAAGCGCCAGTTGCCGGCGATCGTGTAGCCGCCGTCGGTCGCGACCGCCCTGCCCGGCTGCGTCCCCGCGCCGGAGTGGACGCGCAGGCGCCCCGGGCCGTAGAGCTGGGCGACCGCCTCGTCGCCGATGTAGGCGCCGTCGACACCGGTTGCGAGCGCCGCCGCCATCAGGACCCAGCCGGCGGAGGCGTCGCCGTAGGAGATGTGCTCGAGCACCTCGAGCGAGGGCACCGGCTCGAGCTCGAAGCCGCCGAGCTCGCGCGGCATCCACATCGCCCACAGGCCGCTGTCGTGGAAGGCCTCGACGAGGTCCTCGCCGAGCGCGCCCCGCGCCTCGGCCGCGGCCGCGCCGGACTGCGCGAGCGCGCTCAGCTCGCGGGCCGCCGCGACGAGGTCGCGCTGCGGCGGGGCCGCGCTCGTGGCAGATCCTGCTTCGCTCATCGCTGTCACCTTCGTCCGGGGTCTGCGGCCATTATCGCGCCTCTGCGATGCTCCGCCGCGTGAACGCCGGGGCGACGATGCGGGCGGTCGTGCTCGAGCGGCCGGGGGCGCCGCTACGGGTCGAGAGCGTGCCGCGGCCGCGGCCGCGCGCGGGCGAGGTGCTGGTGCGCGTGCACGGCTGCGGCGTCTGCCACACCGACCTGCACGTGATCAAGGGCGAGGTCGCGTTCCCGACCCCGTGCGTGCTCGGCCACGAGATCGCCGGCGTGCTCGAGGAGGCAGGTCCCGGCGTGGTGGGCTGGCAGGGCGGCGAGCGCGTCGCCTGCGCGTTCATCATGCCGTGCGGGAGCTGCCGCCACTGCGCGCGCGGGCGCGACGACCTCTGCGAGGCCTTCTTCGCGATGAACCGCCTCCGCGGCACGCTCTATGACGGCACCAGCCGGCTCGCGCGCGCCGACGGCAGCCCGCTCGCGATGTACTCGATGGCGGGACTGGCGGAATACGCGGTCGTGCCCGCCAGCGACGTCTTCGCGCTCCCGGAGACGATCGAGCTTCAGAGCGCCGCCGTGCTCGGCTGCGCGGTCTTCACCGCCTACGGCGCCGTCAGGCACGCGGGCGCCGTGTCGGTCGGCGACCGCGTGGCGGTCGTCGCCGCCGGCGGCGTCGGGCTCAACATCATCGCGCTGGCGCGGGCCTTCGGCGCGAGCACCGTGATCGCCGTCGATGTCGCGGCGGCCAAGCTCGACGCGGCGCGCTCGCTCGGCGCGACCGACGTCGTCGATGCCTCGAGCACCGACCCGGTCGCGGCGGTGCGCGAGCTGACCGGCGGCGAGGGCGTCGACGTCGCCTTCGAGGCGCTCGGCCGGCCCGCCACCGTCGAGCAGGCCTTCCGCATGGCGCGCGACGGCGGCAGCGTCGTCTGCGTCGGGATCGGCGCCGGGAAGGCGGCGGCGGCAATCGAGATCACGCACCTGGTCCGCCGCGGGATCCGCCTGATCGGGTCCTTTGGGGCGCGCACGCGTGCGGACATGCCGCGCGTGATCGAGCTCGCGGCGTCCGGCGCGATCGACCTCGCCGCGCTGATCAGCGCGCGCGTCGGGCTGGAGGCGGCCGATGCGATCTATCAGGCGCTCGACCGCGGCGAGGTGCGCGGGCGCGCGCTGGTGGTGCCGTGAGGGGCGATTGACCGCCGTTTCGTGCTGGACTACCGTAGGGCGCCCGCAATGAGAGGAGCTTGAACGGTGCCGGCGATCGGACCGACGCAGGACGGTCTCGACGTTACCCGCCCGGAGGAAATGACGGCGGCGGAGATCGAGGCCTACCGCGCGCAGTACACCGGCAGCAACAAGGGCCTGCTTGACTCGTTCGAGTTCTGGCTCGAGTTCCGCCCCGACGTGCTGAAGCGCCACAAGGCGCGCACGCGCCACTACTCGAGCGCGCTGGAGCCGCCGCCGGCGCTCGTCGAGCTGCTCGGCGCGATCCACCAGTACACGATCATGGCCTTCCGCGAAGGCGTCGGCTACGAGGTGCGCCTGGCGCAGACCAACGGCGCGCTGCGGACCGACATCCTCGACACGCTGTCGGTCGCCTTCATCCACTCCGGTCACCGCGGCATGTATACCGCCGCCTCCCACAGCGACTATCTGCGCGACTACGTCGACCCGCCGGCGGCGCTCGAGCGGTTCCCGCCGCGCTGGAGCTTCAACCCGCGCGCGTTCGACTCGGGCATGGACTACTCGACGCGCGAGGCGAGCGCCGAGGACATGGAGCGCCTCGAGGCCTGGTATCTGCGCACGCTCGGTGAGGTGCCGCGCTACGTGGGCTTCCTGGCGCGCCACCGGCCGGGGCTCCTGAAGGCCTATCGCGACCGCTACGAGCACGCGATCCGCGACTCGCTGCCCTGCCAGATGCTGCCGTGGCTGATGTTGAACTACAACGTCGTGCGCGGCTTCCACGAGGGGATCCGCGAGAACGTGCTGCTCGGGCGCGCGCTCGGGATGACGCGCGAGCAGCTGCTCGACGCGATCTGCTTCGGCGTCTTGCACGCCGGCGTCAACGCGCTGGGCGTCGCCGAGGAGGCCGCCGGCGATCTGCTGGCGTCGCTCTGAGCGGTGGCGCGCGCGATCGGCGAGTTCGCGGCGCCGACACGGATCGTGGCGGGGCGCGGTTGCGCGCGCGAACGCCTCGGAGCCGAGCTGGGCGCCCTCGGCGTGGAGGTCGCGGCGGTCGTCGTTGACCGCGGCTTTGCGCTGGCGGGATTGCTCGAGGGGCTGCTGGCGGGCGTCGCGGGCGTCGGCGTGCCCGTCTGCGGGCTGATCGGCGAGGACCCCGACGTCGCCGAGTGCGAGGGCGCCGCGGCGCTGGCGCTGGCGGCCGGGGCGCAGGCGGTGCTCGCGATCGGCGGCGGCAGCGCGCTCTGCGCGGCGAAGGCGGTCGCGATCCGGCTGCGGAACCCGGCGCCGCTCGAGCTCTACGAGGGCAGCGGCCGGCTGCCCGCGCCGCCGGCGCCGAGCATCGCCGTGCCGACCACCGCGGGCTCCGGCAGCGAGGTCTCGAACGTCGTCGTGCTGCACGATCCGGGCCGCCCGCGTCACCTCGTGATCCGCGGGCGCGGCTACGAGCCGGCCGTTGCTCTGCTCGACGGCGAGCTGCTCGTGACGCTGCCGCGGGCGCCGATGATCGCCGCCGCGCTCGACGCGCTCAGCCACGCGCTCGAGTCGTTGTGGGTGCGCGGCTCCTCCCGCTTCAGCGGCGCCCTCGCGCTGGCCGCGGCGGCGGCGCTGCGCACGGCGCTGCCGCGCGCGCTCGGCGGCGACGTGGACGCGATGCAGCAGCTGATCGAGGCCAGCGCGATGGCGAACCTGGCCTGCGGCAACTCGGGGCTCGGGCTCGTGCACGCGCTCAGCTCGGCGGTCGGCGTGGAGCTGCCCCACGGCTACCAGAACGGCGTGCTGCTGCCGCACGTCGCGGCGTTCAACCGCGACTTCGTCGCGCCGGCCGTGGCCGGCGAGATCGACGCGCTCGCCGGCCTCTACGAGAAGATCGGCTTCGAGCCGCGCTTCGGCGCCGGCGAGGTGTCGGGGGCGGGGACGGACGCGATGGTCGCGGCCGCGATGGGCAACCCGTTTCGCGACAACAACCGCCGCGAGGCGGGTGTCGAGGAACTGCGGGGGGTGCTGGCCGCGGCGGGAGCGGGCGCCTAGCGGTGGCGACGGCCGGCCGCCGTGTGGTCCTGATCGCTCCATTTCCGTCGCCGCGAGCCGCGACGGCGATATCGATGGCAGCGCGGCGCTGATCGCCGTTGACTGACGATCACGAGCCGCGTAGCATCGGCGCACCGTCGGTCCGATCCGTCGGCCGTGGCCGCTGGCGGATCCAGAGGGAAGCGATATCCGCAAACGCATCAACACCGCCGTCGTGGTGGCCGCAATCGCGGCGCTGAGCGTCGCGGCCGGCAGCGCCTCCGCGGCGCCGCGGTCCTGCGGCACGGTGAAGGCCAAGCTGCCGTCGGGCGCCACTCAGGGCTATGCGGTCAAGGTCGCCAAGGGAGCGGTCAGCTGTGCGAAGGCGGACGCGCTGATCGCCCAGTTCTACCTGACTCCCGGCGTCGCATCGGCTGGTCCGAACAACACCAACATCGACGAGTTGAAGACCGGGTGGAGGTGCGTCATTGGGGATGCGCCGCCATCGCCGATCAAGTGCACGAAGGGCGCGGACACAGTCAAGGCGACGCCCAAGCCCTGACGCACGGGCGCGGACGCACGCGCTGTTACGACTGACAGAGCCCCGTCGGCGGATGCCCGGTGATTCCTGATCAGCAACCCGGACCCTCGCCGCGCCGTCGCATCGCGCGACCGCCGGCAGCGCAGCCGCTCTGTCGCTCGCCGGGGTGGGCGACGTGCACGAGCGCCCGCTCAGATCCGGAACGCCTGCGCCACCTCGGGGACGAACAGCTCCTCGGGCTCGAGCCTGCGCGCACAGACGCCCTGCTCGTGGGCGAAGCGCAGGAAGGTCTCGAGCGTGGTCCGGTTGGGCTCGATCCCGTAGGGCCAGAAGTCCGGTCCGAGTAGCGCGACGGCGCGCTGCGCGTTGGCGGGCGCCCACGGCACCGGGAAGCGCGGCGCGTTGACGTCGAGCGCGCGCTCCACGCTGCGGCGCTTGGCCTCAGTGAACGCTTTGAGCAGGTTCATCGCGAGCCACGGATGGGAGGCGTGGACGTCAGCGCGCAGCGCGACGAGGTGCATGATCGGGAAGACGCCGCGCTCGCGGAAGTAGGCCTCCTCGACGGCTCGGTGATCGGAGAACAGGCGCACGAGCCGGCCGTCGCCGCGTTCGAATGCGCGCGGCGGGTGCGCCGCGATCAGCGCGTCGATCTCGCCCGCCAGCAGCAGGTCGTTGAGGGTGTGCTCGGGCATCGCCTCGAGCCTCACGCCCGCGGGCAGGGTGACGGCGACGCCCTCGGTGCGGCCGGGCTCGTTGGTTCCGGCCTGGACCCAGCGCACGTCCTCGAGCGCGACGCCGTACTCGTGCTGGAGCAGCCCGCGCGCGTAGACCGTCGCGGTCTGCGTCCACTCGGGGACCCCGATGCGCGCGCCGGCGAGGGCCTGCGGACGATCGACGGGCCCGTCGGCGCGCACGAAGATGGCCGAGTGGCGGAACGAGCGCGAGGTGAAGACCGGGATCGCGACGAGCGAGTCGTCGCCGGCGGCGCGCAGGGAGCAGTACTTCGCGAGCGAACACTCGGAGACCTCCCACTCGCGAAAGCGCGTGAAGCGGAAGAAGATCTCCTCGACCGGCAGGTGCAGGAGCGTCAGCGCGACGCCGCCGACCTCGACGGCGCCGCTCGCGAGGTCGCGAACGTGGTCGTAATCGTTGACGGCGAGCGTCAGCGGCAGCCTCTCGCTCATCGCGCCACCTGCCGCCTCAGTCCAGCAGCGCGGCGACGTCCGCGTGCAGCGTGAGCAGCGGCTCGATCGTCTCTGGCGGGCGGCGTCCGAAGCCGCATTCGGTCGCGACGCCGAAGCCCTCGACGTGTCGGCGCGCGCTCGCAAGCCGCCGCGCCGCTCCCGCGACGCCGTCGCCGAGATGGATCAGGCCGAGGTAGAGGTGGCTCTGGCGTCCCGGCGTGAGCGCCTCGAGCGGCGCGAAGTAGGCGTCGTCGTCGCGCTCGATCGGGACCGGCACGTGCAGGTAGTCGATCGTCCGCGGCGAGGCTGCGAGCAGGCGGTTGGCGATCTCGGTGCAGACGCCGAGGTCGACCGGGTCCATGAAGTGCTTGTGGCCGAAGTCGCCGTAGCAGAGGTGGAAGCCGAGCTCGACGTCGTCGGGGATCACCGCCGCGCAGGTCGCGAGGCGGTCGATCACGCCCTGTTGCACATCGTCGAAGTAGGCCTTGTAGTAGCCCTCCCAGATGCCGACGTCCTGGCAGACGTCCCACTGGATCGCGAGGCGCTCGTGCGGGATCGCGCCGAGGATCTCTGTGATCTCGGAGTGCAGCCGGCGCAGGTGCGCCGGCTCGACGGCGGCCCGCGAGCCCTCCTCGACGAGCACCGTCATCGGCGCGATCGGCGACGGCAGGCAGACCTGGAAGCGCGTGCCGGCTGCGATCGCACCCTGTTCGCACAGCGCCGCGAAGACCTCGTAGGAGGCGATCGCCGCATCCGCGAAGCCGATCCGCTCGAGCACCAGCTCGTCGGGGTCTCCCACCAGGCGCGCCTGCGGCCACGGCGTGTAGCTGCCCGCCGGCGCCGGCACGAGCTCGAGGCCGTGGGTGCGCTCGTAGGTCGGCGCGGTCCAGCTGTTCCAGCGTCTGCGCGGGCCGGTCTCGCCGTCGGGGATCCGCCCGACGAGGCCGCCCAGCGTCCCCGCGACGGCGCTGAAGACCGCGGCGGAGTCCTCCAGCGGGATGCTTCCGACGAGCTGCACGGGGGGCGCGGCCATCAGCGGAGCCTAACGCTGGTGGGCCTCCCCGGGGCGTTGTGCCGGAAGCGGCGAGTGGCTGGCGTCGTCTGGCAGGGACGCGGGGAGCGGGCAGGGCTGGTGGCCTTGCCGCGAGCGCCTGTCCCCCGAACGGGGGAAGGACGCCGCCAGGCGGCGTCCAGACGCTGAGGTTTTACGGTGGGACGTTTTGAGAGGGCCCACTAGACGCGGGTCAGACCGCCGTCGACGGGCAGCGTCTGGCCGGTGATGAAGGCCGCGTCGTCGGAGGCGAAGAAGGACACGGCGCCGACGAGATCGGCGGGCTCCTCGGTGCGCTTGATCGCCTGGAGCTCGCGCGTGAACTCGAACCAGCCGAGCTCCTGCTGAGGCCCGGCGGTGGTGCCCTCGGTGCGCGTCAGGCTCGGTGCGATCGAGTTGACGGTGACGCCGGCTTCGCCGACCTCGGTCGCGAGTGCGCGGACGAAGCCGATCACCGCGCCCTTGCTGGTGGTGTAGGCCGCGAACCGGGGGGTGCCGGTGTGGAAGACGGTCGAGCTGATCGCGATGACGCGCCCGAAGCGGCGCTCAACCATGCCCGGGACGAACGCCTTGGCGAGATGGAAGAGGGAGTCGACGTTGACCGACATCACCTGCCGCCAGAGCTCCCACGAGGTCTCCGAGAGGTGCGCGACGGGGTAGATCCCGGCGCACGCGAGCAGCACGTCGCAGCGCCCGTAGCGCGCGCCCACCGCCTGGGCGAAAGCGGCGACCGATGCCGCGTCGGAGACGTCACAGCGGGCGGAGAAGCACTCGCCGCCGTCGGTGAAGATCATCTCCTCGGTGGCCGCCGCCGGCGCGAGATCGGCGATCGCGACGCGATGGCCGTCGCGCGCGAGGCGTACCGCGCACGCCTGGCCGATGCCGGCCGCGCCGCCCGTGACCACGGCCACTCGGCCCTCTGCACTCATCCGCCCCTCCATCGCTCGTGCGCCCGCGCCTGGCACCGCGTTGACGGCTGCTGCGCGTCCGGCGCCGGCGCCGGCGCCGCGTTGACAGCCACTGCACACGATTGTAGGTTCCGCGCGGTGAAGGCGTGGTCGATCCTCGTCGGCGGCGAGCTCCGCGGGGCCCGCGACGGAGAGACGATCGAGGTGACCAACCCCGCCACCGGCGAGGCG
>DATNHQ010000029.1:0-8667 GCA_035604915.1 Solirubrobacteraceae bacterium | reverse complement strand
AGCGTGCCGCTGTGTGCGCCGGCTTCGATCGACGCCTCGGCGCGGCTGCCCGGCACGCCCCTGCTCGTGACGCCGGCGCCCGGCGGTCGCGACGCGATGCCCCAGACGCAGCTCAGCTTCCTCGGCGCGCCGGCATCGGCGCTGTCGGGCCTGCGCGTGCAGGGCAGCCAGAGCGGCGGCCACGGTGGTCGGCTCGAGCCCTACTCGCAACGCGACGGCGCGAGCTTCCTGCCGAGCCGCCCGTTTCTCCCGGGCGAGACCGTGACCGTCAGCGGCGCCTACAGCGACGGCTCGGCGTCGAGCCCGTTCAGCTACAGCTTCGTCGTCGGCGACCCCGACCCGATCGCCCGGCTGCCAGAGGACAGCACGCCGGCGGGCGCGCCCGGCACGGTCTGGCACTTCCGCTCCGCTCCCGGCCTTGCGCCCGCCGTGCTCAGCGTCACGAAGAACTCGGCAACCGCGCGGCGAGACGGTGACATCTTCCTCGCCGCCTACCCCGGGCCCGGGCAGAGCGGCCCGACGATCTACGACCCGAGCGGCCGGCTCGTCTACTTCAAGCCGCTGCCCGCCAACACCTTCGCCGCGGACGTTCGCGTCCAGCGCTACCGTGGCCAGCCGGTGCTGACGTGGTGGCAGGGCACGATCAGCCACCACGGCTTCGGCCTGGGCGAGGGCGAGATCTACTCGCGCTCCTACCGGCCGCTGGCGAGCGTGCACGCCGGCGACGGCCTCGCCGAGGATCTCCACGAGCTCACGCTGACACCCGCCGGCGCGGCCCTGATCAGCGCCTGGAAGCCGCTGCGCTGCGACCTCTCCGCGGACGGCGGGCGCTCGCTCGCGGCGGTCTACGACAGCGTCTTCCAGGAGATCGACATCAGGACGGGCCTGGTCATGTACGAATGGGACTCCCTCGAGCACGTCCCCCTCGCGAGCTCCTACATGCCGGTCGGCGGAGCCACCTTCGCGTGGCCCTACGACTGGTTTCACCTCAACTCGATCGCGCTCGAAGGCGACGGCAGCCTGCTGATCTCCTCCCGCGCGACCTGGGCGGTCTACGACATCGACGCCGGCACCGGCCAGATCCGCTGGCAGGTCGGCGGACGCAACCCGACCTTCGCGATGCCCTCGGGGCCGGCGCTGGCGTGGCAGCACGACGCCGAGCCGCTCGGCCCCGACCTCTTCAGCGTCTTCGACAACGGCGGCCCGCCCTCGTCCCAGCGCCACTCCGACGGCGCCGTCGTGCGCATCGACACCGCCACCGACACCGCCAGCGTGATCGCCACCGTCACGATCCCGACGCCGATCTTCGCCGAGACACAGGGCGACCTGCAGCGGCTTCCCGACGGCAGCTGGTGGATCGGCTGGGGCAACGTCAACGAGTCCTCCCAGGTCAGCGCCGGCGGCACCCAGCTCTACGAGGCGCACACGCCGGCGGGGTCGGAGAGCTACCGCACGCTGCGCTTCGCATGGAGCGGGCAGCCGGCGACGCGCCCCTCGCTCGCGCTCGCCCGCGCCGCCGGCGGCTCGCTGCGCGCCTACCTCAGCTGGAACGGCGCGAGCGCGGTCGCGCGCTGGCGCCTTCAGGCAGGCGCATCGGCGGGCACGCTCAAGCCGCTGATGACCGTCGCGCGCAGTGGCTTCGAGACCGTCGCGCGGCTGCCCCGATCGGCAGTTCTCGTGGCCGCCCAGGCGCTCGACGCCTCAGGCCGCGTGCTCGCAAGCTCGCGTACGCGCCGGGCCCCGACGCCCTGAGACGTTCGTCCAGGCCCGCGCGCGGCCCCTCGGCACGTTCGTCCAATCACGCCCGATTGCGTTGCCAGCGCGGGTGGCGCTCCGCATCATTGCGCTCAAGTAAACGTCGACCGCTCGACGGGCGCGCCCAAGCCGCCCGGGGGAGGCAAGATGAAAAGATCGTTCTGGGCGGCGCTCGGCGTCGTCCTCGTCGCGCTGGCCGTGCCGACGATGGCGCTGGCAACGCACCACCACGGCTCGCGTCATCACGGCCGCCACCACTACGTCAGCACCGGCTCGAGCGGGACCGCCGGCACGAGCGGTGGCCCGACCGGGGCCGCCGGCAGCGTGAACTCCTACGACCAGGGGGTCCTCAAGCTCGACCTCAGCGACGGCGACTCGCTCACCGGCACCGTCACCGACCGCACCCGCTTCGTCTGCCTGGGCGCTCACGGCTACTGGCACTCCCACCGCTCGGCCCACGCCCGCCTCAACGGCCTGCGCGACGCCCCGGACGGCTCGAGCGGCTCAAGCGGCACGACCGGCACGACCGGGACAACCGGCACGACCGGGACCACCGGGACCACCGGCACGACCGGCTCGACCGGCTCTGGCGGCACCGGCTCCGGTGGCACCGGCTCCGGCGGCACCGGCGGGTACTACGGCGGCCACCACGACCACGGCCACCACGGCCGCGGTTCCGGTTCCGGCGGCGACTCCTCCGGGTCTGGCCAGGGGCACGACTACACGCCCCCGCCTCCGTGCGACAGCTCGCTGCTCTCGCCCGGCGCCGCGCTCCAGGGCGCGAGCGTGTTGCTCACCCCCGGCGGCACCCAGTTCATCATCATCGTCCTCCTCCCCGCCGTGCAGTGACGCACTGACGGGCACCAGGGAGGGCGGCGGCCCACCTCCACGATCGATCCCGGCCGCCGCCCTCCCCGACCGCCCGCGTGCCGGCGGTCGAGGCTGCCCTAGCCGCGCAGCTTCAGCAGCCGCGCGGCGTTCTCCTTGAGCACGAGCGGGCGGACCTCCTCGCGGATCTCGAGCCGCTCGAAATCCGCCAGCCAGCGGTCCGGCGTCAGCAGCGGGAAGTCCGAGCCGAACAGCATCTTCTCCCGCAGCAGCGTGTTGGTGTAGCGCACGAGGATGTCCGGGAAGTATTTCGGCGACCACCCCGACAGGTCGATGTAGACGTTCGGCTTGTGCGTCGCGACCGCGAGCGCCTCCTCCTGCCAGGGGAACGAGGGGTGGGCGAGGATGATGTCGAGCTCGGGGAAGTCGGCGGCGACGTCGTCGACGCACATCGGGTTGGAGTACTTCAGGCGCACGCCGCCGCCACCCGCCATGCCGGCTCCGATCCCGGTCTGGCCGGTGTGAAAGAGCGCGATCTTGCCGGCCTCGGCGATCGCCTCATAGAGCGGGTAGAAGGCGCGGTCGTTGGGCCAGAACGCCTGCGTGTTGGGGTGGAACTTGAAGCCGCGCAGCGACTCGTGCTCGGCGATCAACCGCCGCGCCTCGCGCACGCCGAGCTTGCCCTTGTGCGGGTCGATCGACGCGAACGGGATCAGCACGTCGGCGTTGGCCTCCGCGCCGGCTAGCACCTCCTCGTTGCTGATCCGCGCCCGCCCCATGCCGGCCTCGTCGTCGACGGTGAAGACGACCGCGAGCATCTTGCGCTCGCGGTAGTAGTCGGCGACCTCCTGCGTGGTCGGCTGCGGCGGCTCGCCGCCGAAGTACTTCGCGGCCGCAGCGAGGATCTCGCCGGTGACGGGATCCTGCGCGTGGTCGGCCGAGCGCTCCGCGTGCGTGTGGATATCGATCGCGACGACCGCGTCGAGGTCGAAGCTCACGGCGCCGCCGCGCGGGGACGTGCCGCCACGCTCACGCCCCTTCCAGGTCGAGCTCGGCGAACTCGATGCCGTAGCTCTGCAGCGACGGCGCGATCGCCTGCCCCCAGCGCTCGGCGATCGCCTCGGCGCTCCAGCCGCCCTCGAGCAGCACGAAGGCGACCTCGGCGGGGTGCGACCACAGGCTGAGGCGGTCGCCGCCGATCCCGATCGCCTGTCCGCTGACGCCGGCGCCCGCGTCGGAGGCGAGGAACACGACCAGCCCGGCGCAGTCCTCGGGCATCCCGACCGCGTGCTCCTGGCGGACGGCCCGCGGCAGCCCCTCGCCGCGCTCGACGCGCTCGACCAGCGGCGCGTACACGGGGATCGTCGAGGTCATCGCCGTCCACGCCGTCGGCACGATCGCGTTGACGGTGACCTCTGCGCGCGCCAGCTCGAGCGCCCAGGTCCTCGCGAACGCGGCGATCCCGGCCTTCGCGGCGGAGTAGTTGGTCTGGCCGAAGTTGCCGCGCTGCCCGGCCGGCGAGCCGACGACGATGATCCGCCCACCCTCGCCCTGCTCGCGCATCTGGATCGCCGCAGCCCGCGCACACGTGAAGGTGCCGCGCAGGTGCGTGTGGATCACCAGATCGAAGTCCTCGTCGCTCATCTTCCAGAGCACGCGGTCGCGCAGCACGCCGGCGTTGGTGACCATCACATCCAGGCGCCCGTACTCGCCAAGCGCCCGCGCCACCAGCGCCTCCGCGACGGCGGACTCGCCGACGGCGGCGATCTCGGCGACCGCGGCACCGCCGGCGGCGGTGATCGCCGCGACGGTCTCGCCGGCGCCGTCGGCGTCGAGGTCGTTGACGACCACCGACGCGCCGGCGGCGGCGAGCGCGATCGCGTACGCGCGGCCGAGCCCGCGGCCGCTCCCGGTCACGACGGCGACGCGGCCGTCCAGGCGGAGCGTCGCGCTCACGCGTAGAACCGCAGCAGCAGCTCGGCGACCAGCGCCGGCTTATCCGAGCCCTCGACCTCGACGCTCGCCGCGACCTTGACCTGGACGCCGCCCTCGAGCACCGTCACCTCGGCGATCTTCGCGCTCGAGCGGTAGCGCTTGCCGACCGGCAGCGGCGCGGGGAAGCGGACGCGGTCGAGGCCGTAGTTGATCTTGACGTGGGCGTCGGTGACCTCGAGCAGATGCTGCGTCGCTGGCGCCAGCAGCGCCAGCGTCAGGAAGCCGTGCGCGATCGTGCCCCCATACGGCGTCGCCCGCGCGCGTTCGGCGTCGACGTGGATGAAGTTGTAATCGCCGGTCGCGTCGGCGAACTCGTCGACGTGCTCCTGCGTCATCTCGGCCCACCCGGTGTGCCCGAGCTCCGCGCCGGCGAGGTCGCGCAGGCCGGCGATATCGGTCACCAACCCCGGCTGTGCTGTCTCCATGTCCGCCTCGATGCTCGTGATGGGCCCCCGGAGTGGGGCAGTCTTTCATATCCGCTCCGCGCCGAGCGCGCGGTGGGGGGTTGGGTGTCGGCGTGGTTGGCGCCTCGCTCGCGATGTCGAGAGCACCGCCTGTGGTTGCCTGGGCCAGCCGCTAGGTTTCCGGCGATGCTGGCACGCCTGTCAATCGTCACCGTCGCGCTCGCCCTACTCAGCGCCGGAGCCTCGGCGGCGACCTGGTCGGAGCCGGCGACGCTTCGCAGCTGCGCGCCCGCGCGCGATCCGCAGGTGGTCTTCCCCGCCAGCGATCCCGCTAAGCGAAGCGGCCGCGGCGCGATCCTCTGGCTCGGCAGCCCGCCCGGATGTGGGGTCGCGGGCACCGTGACGCTCGACTCCGCCACCCTCCACACGAGCGATCAGCCGAGCGTCGCGCGCACGGCGTTTGCGGGTCGCCTGCTCGCCGCGCCGCTGGCCGCAACCGGCACGACCGTCGGCCAGATCGTTGCCGTCGTCGGCGGCGCGTCCGGGACGGTGCTGGCCGAGGGCAGCGCCGGCGCGCGGCTTCGCGCGGTCGCCGCGCTCGGCGCCACCTCCTCGGTCGCCACCGCCGCCGGCTATATCGGCGACGCCGACGTCGTCTCGGTGACGAAGCTCGGCGGCCACCAGGTGATCGCGCTGCGCGCGCAGCGCCACTACGCGCGCTCGTTCGCGGCGCCGGTGACGATGCTCGAAGGCCCCGCGCCGATCAGCTCGCTGACGGTCGCGCTGGACTTCCGCGCCGACTCGATCGTGGTCTGGGTCCAGGGCGGCGAGGTCCGCGCGCAGTGGGTCTCAAACGGCGGCAGCCCGAGCCCGCCGCAGACGCTCGGGCCGGCCGGCTACGCGACCCAGATCGCCGCCGTGCTGAGCGACGACAACCGCGCCTTCGTGCTGTGGACCGACCAGCCGCCGCCCGGCTCGAGCGCCGCGACCACGATCTACCTCGACCACTCGGCTGTGAACGTGGCCTTCTCGGCGCTGCCGCGCGCGATCGCCACCCTGGTTCAGCCGCCGGCGCAGCGGCTCGGGCCCGGCGCGGTCGGCCTCGTCCGCGTGACGCCGTCGGAGGGCGTGCTGGCGGCCTGGCCGATCATCGCGGATGGCGACTACGCGATCCAGGCGGCCGGCCTCACCTCCAGCAAGGTGCTGCCGCCGGCGACGATCTCTCAGATCGGCGCCGACCTGCGCCTCGCGGCGCTCGCGACCGGGCCGCGCAACGACGTCATCGCGGTGCTCGAGCGAGCCCCGCGCGCCGCCACCGGCTTCGATCCGGCCGCGCAGGCGATCCTCGCGGCGCGCACGGTTCCCGGCGGCCCGGGCGGCGTCGCCTTCGAGCCGCCGGCGCTGCTCGCGCCGGAGGGCCCAAACAGCGCCCCCGCCGTTGCCTTCGACCCGGACAGCGACCGGGCGCTCGTCGCCTGGCAGACGGTCGTCGGCGGCCAGGATCAGATCGCCTACGCGCTCCGCGGCGGCCCGTAGCCGGGGCGCGGGGCGCGGCCGCGCGCGAACGCCCCAACCGCGAGCAGGCCGAAGGCGAAGCCGCCGATGTGCGCGTAGTAGGCGACGCCGGCACCGCCGCCGAACGGGGTCGAGACGCCGAAGGCGCCGAGCAGCGCGTCGAAGATCAGCCACAGGCCGAGCATCACCCAGGCCGGCAGCTCGACGATCGTGAAGAAGACGACCAGCAGCACCACCGTCAGCACGCGCGCGCGCGGGAACAGCAGGATGTAGCCGCCGAGCACCGCGGCGATCGCGCCGGAGGCCCCGAGCGTCGGCGTCGCCGAGTCCGGGCTCGCAGCGACCGCGAGCGCGAGCGCCGCGAGCCCGCCGAGCAGGTAGAAGGCGAGGAAGCGCACGCGCCCGATCCTGTCCTCGAGCGTGCAGCCGAAGACCGCCAGGAAGATCATGTTGCCGCCGATGTGCAGCAGGTTGGCGTGCAGGAACATCCCGGTGAAGGCCGTCTCCCAGGTCGCCGGCTGCGCCAGCGGAGTGCCCGACACGTGCGCCTGCCCGCTGCACAGCACGGCCTGGCTGAAACCGGCCACGGCGAGGTCGCAGTGGCTCGAGAGGTGCGTGAACTCGTAGGGGATCGCGCCGTAGTGGACGATCGTCTCGAACGTCGGGCCGTCGAGGATCGACCCGCCTGCGGCGATCGCGAGCAGGTAGGCGATCACGTTCGCGGCGATCAGCGCGATCGTGACGAGCGGCAGGCGCTCCAGCCGGATGCTGTCGCGCAGGGGGATCACGTCGCGACCCCGCCCGCGCGGGCCTCAGGCTCCCATCGCCAGCGGGCCGACTCCCGGCCGCGCCTGCGCGACGTGCTGGTCGGCGTGGTAGGAGGAGCGCACGAGCGGCCCCGCCGCGACGTGGTCGAAGCCGAGCCCGTAGGCGGCGCGCTCGAGCTGCGCGAACTCGTCCGGGTGCCAGTAGCGCACGATCGGCAGATGCTGCGCGGAGGGCCGCAGGTACTGCCCGATCGTGAGCACCTGGACGTGGTGCTCGCGCAGCAGCCCGAAGCACTCGACCATCTCCTCGTGGCTCTCGCCGAGGCCGACCATCAGCCCCGACTTCGTCGTGACCTCCTCGCCGCCGAGCTCCTTGGCGTTGCGCAGCACCCGCGCCGAGCGCAGGAAGACGGAGCCGCGCCGCGCCAGCGGGTACAGGCGCGGGACCACCTCGACGTTGTGGTTGAAGACGTCGGGCCGCGCCGCGATCACCCGCGCGAGCGGCATCTCCTGGCCCTGGAAGTCGGGCGTCAGCACCTCGATCTGGCAGCCGGGCGCCTGGCGGCGGATCTCGCCGATCACCGACACGAACGCCGAGGAGCCGAGGTCGGGCAGATCGTCGCGGTCGACCGAGGTGATGACCGCGTGGCGCAGCCCCATCCTGGCGACCGAGCGGGCGACGCGGGCGGGCTCGAGCGGGTCGTTCCAGGTCGGCTTGCCGGTCTTGACGTTGCAGAAGCCGCAGCGGCGGGTGCAGGTGTCGCCGAGGATCATGAAGGTCGCGGTGCCGCGCTCCCAGCACTCGCCGACGTTCGGGCAGGCGGCCTCCTGGCAGACGGTGTGAAGGCGCGCCTCCTTGATCAGCGCGGTCAGCTCGCGGTAGCGCTGCCCGCCCGGCGCCGGCACCCGAAACCACGGCGGCTTGCGCTCGCGCGGGTTGACCGTGTTGGTGCCGAGCACGGTCACGACATCCATGCCGCCGGGCTTCGAGCGCGAGCGCGTGGAGCTTGGCATCCCGTCAGCCAGCCTATCCGGCGACGCCCGCCGCCAGCGCGCCGGACAGCTGCTCCGGCGTGAGCCTGCGCGGACGCCGCTCGAAGGCGAGCGCGAACTGCTCGATCACGCTCTCACGGAAGCGCTCGAGCCCGCGCTCGCGCCCGGTTTCGCGCGCGAGCGACGTCATCGCGACGCCGTCGAGGCCGCACGGCACGATCCACTCGAACGGCTCGAGGTCGTTGTCGACGTTGACGGCGAAGCCGTGTGTGCTCACGCGACGCGAGACGTGCACGCCGATCGAGGCGATCTTGCGCCCGCCGGCCCAGACGCCGGTCGGGCGCTCGCCGCCGCCGCGCGCCGCGACGCCCTCGCGCGCCAGCGCGGCGACGATCACCTGCTCGAGCGTG
>DATNHQ010000028.1:0-14944 GCA_035604915.1 Solirubrobacteraceae bacterium | reverse complement strand
GGGAAGCGCCACTCGTCGACCTGCGGCTTGATGTTGATCCGCTCGATCCCCGGGAAGTTCTCGAGGCCGAGGATGTCGATCTCGTTGTCGAAGTGGCCGATGTTGCCGACGATCGCCTGGTGCTTCATCCGCGCCATGTCGCTGACGGTGATGATGTCCTTGTTGCCCGTCGTCGTGATGAACACGTCGGCCCGCTCGACCACGTCCTCGAGCGTCAGCACCGAGTAACCCTGCATCGACGCCTGCAGCGCGCAGATCGGGTCGATCTCGGTCACGATCACGATCGCGCCCTGCGCGCGCAGCGACTCGGCCGAGCCCTTGCCGACGTCGCCGAAGCCGCAGACCACGGCGGTCTTGCCGGCGAGCATCACGTCGACGGCGCGGTTGATGCCGTCGACCAGCGAGTGGCGGCAGCCGTAGAGGTTGTCGAACTTCGACTTGGTCACCGAGTCGTTGACGTTGATCGCCGGGAACAGCAGATCGCCGGTCTCGGCCAGCTGGTAGAGGCGGTGGACGCCGGTCGTGGTCTCCTCGGTCACGCCCTTGATCGCGGCCGCGACGTTGGTCCAGCGCTGCGGGTCCTCGGCCAGCGAGCGCTGCAGCAGCGCCAGGATCAGCCCGAACTCCTCGTTGTCGGCGCTGGCCGGATCCGGCACGGCGCCGGCACGCTCGAACTCGACGCCCTTGTGCACCAGCAGCGTGGCGTCGCCGCCGTCGTCGAGGATCATGTTGGGGCCGCCGCCGTCGGGGAAGCGCAGCGCGTTCTCGGTGCACCACCAGTACTCCTCGAGCGTCTCCCCCTTCCAGGCGAAGACGGGCACGCCGGTGACCGCGATCGCGGCGGCGGCGTGGTCCTGCGTCGAGAAGATGTTGCAGGAGCACCAGCGCACGTCGGCGCCGAGCGCCGCGAGCGTCTCGATCAGCACGGCGGTCTGGATCGTCATGTGCAGCGAACCGGTGATGCGGGCGCCCTTGAGCGGCTGGGCGTCCTGGAACTCGCGGCGGATCGACATCAGACCGGGCATCTCGTGCTCGGCGAGGCGGATCTCCTTGCGCCCGAACTCGGCGAGCGAGAGGTCGGCGACCTTGAAGTCCTCAGCGGTCAGCGTGGCGGGTGGTGTCATGCGGCCTCCAGTTGGGGGGTGGTGTTGGCGGCGGCGAGCAGCGCCTGATGCTTCTCCTGCTCCCAGCGCAGCCAGTCGTTCGGGGCGATGAAATCGGGGCGTTGCGGCTCGGCCTCGAACCACTCATCGATGGCGCGGGCGAGCCTGGGCTCGCTCCGCAGCCGCCGCGCGAAACCGAGCTCGGCGAGGGCGAGGTCGAAGCGCTCGAGCAGCTCGCGCAGCGTCCGCAGGCGCTGCAGCTGCGCCGGCCCGTAGAGCCGGTAGCCGCCGGGCGAGCGGCGCAGGTCGAGCAGCCCGGCGCGCTCGATGTAGCGAAGCATGCGGGGCGACCAGCCGGTCGTCCGCGCCGCTTCGTTGATCGTCAGCGCCTCCATCGTCGCTCGCGTACCTTACCACAGCCGTGTCAAGGTTTGCCTTTCGTTCCCGCGAGGCCACGGCGGCGCATGCGCCGCCGTGCGGGGCGGTGCATGCACCGCCCCGGGGTTGGGTGCATGCACCCAACCCCCTGCCCCCCGAACGGGGGGTCACGCCGGGGCGATCACCTCGATCCAGTCGAGCGAGCGGCCGCAGAGCTCGCTCGCGTGCGCCGGTGAGACCGTCACGTAGCGCGCCTGCGAGGCGGGCGGCGCCAGCACGATCGCGGTCAGCTCGGTGTAGTACGCCTCGGTGTCGGCACTGCCCGGGTCAAGCGCGCTCTCGCGGCGGTAGGTCACGACGATCGTGTGGTTGCCGGCGGCCAGCGAGATCGGCGCGCCGATCTGGTTGTAGGCGCCGACCGGGTTCAGCTGGTTTGCGATCGAGCCGATCGTGCGGCCGTCGACGCTGACCGTGAAGCCGCGCTGGAAGGTGCCCCCCAGCCACAGCCGGTAGCCGGCGACCGCGTGGGGCAGCGTCAGCGGCCAGGTCGCGGTGGCGCCGCCCGCGCTGGCGACCGGCGCGATGTTCGGCGGCACGGAGTACCAGTCGGCGCCGGAGTGGACGGTGTCGGCGCCGCGCACGACGAGCGGGTTGGTGCGCTCGTAGGCGAGCAGCTCGCCGTGGTCTGAGGCCGCTGTGGCGGCGAGCGCGCGCACCTGCGAGCACGCCGGCACGGCGGCGGGCGCGACCGGGCACTCCGGCGGCGAGCTGACGACGTTGGAGGCGCTGCCGCAGTAGGCGTCGTTGACGTTGTCGCCGAGCAGGAGGTGCTGGAGCACCCTGTGCGTGGGGTGCGCCGGCTGCTGCCAGAGCTGGTAGTAGCGCCCTTGCCAGACCGGCCGCTCGCCGTAGATCGACGGCGGCTGACTCGCGGTCGGGGCGATCCGCACCACCAGCGAGCGGTAGGGGCGCAGCGTCGAGAGCGCGAAGGAGTCGAGGTCGGCCCAGGCCGAGTCGGTCAGAAAGGCGTTGCCGAGCGTCGGCAGGTTGACGTCGCGATACTCAGCCGGCTCGACCGGCGCGCCGGCGCGCAGGAAATGGCGATCGCCGTAGATCTCGTACTCGTTGAAGAAGGTCGGCCCCTTGCCGTCGATCATGCCGCCGATCTTCTGAAGCTCGGCGAGCCGCGCGCGCGGCGCGAGCGTGACGTTGTGGAACTGCAGGTAGTTCGACCACAGCACGCCCATCGAGATCGCGCCGAGCAGGACGACGCCGACGATCACCGCGAGCACGCGCTCGAGACTGAAGAGGATCGCCGCGCCGGCGAGACCGGCGAGCAGCACGGCCGGCGAGGCGAAGGCGAGCGACTTGCCGATGACCCACGGCACGGCGCCGTCGAGCGAGAGGGTCGCCAGCGACACCAGGGCGACGGCGACGTAGAGGGCAACGCCGATGCTGCGTTTCCACAGCGTCCAGGCGAGCGCGAAGGCGGCCGCCGCCAGCACCAGCCAGATCAGCAGGTAGTTGAGGACCGGGGAGATCGGCGGGTAGGGGAAGCTGCGGAAGTCGCCGTCGAGCCAGATGCCCGCCAGCTGGGGCCATTTCAGCGCCGCCACCAGGTTGCCGTAGAGCGTCTCGTGGCTGGCGCCGGCGGCCGTGAAGCCGTTGCCGGCCGGAAGGTAGGCCGTCAGCGTCAGCCACGCCGGCAGCGCGAGCACGATCGTCAGCGGCAGCGCCAGCAGCGGCCCGCCGGCGCCCGCGAGGAAGGCGCGCGCGCCCGCCGGCGGCGTCAGCGCGATCGCCACCAGCGCGAGCACGGCGACCAGAGTCACATACGGCGTCGCGCTGGCGCCGAGCACGACGATCAGCACTGCCGCGAGCGCGAGCACGCCGAGGCCGCCGACGCGCCGGGCGTTCTGGCCCGGCCTGCCCGCCCCCGCCAGCCAGCCGAGCACGGCGAAGTCGAGCGCGACCAGCAGCACGCCAGCCGCCTCGCTGTGATGGGGCGTGGCGAACGCGAGCACGCTCGCGGGGACGATCTGGAAGGCGAGTGCCGCGAATACGACGTTGAGCACGCCGATCACGTCCCAGAGGAGCACGACCGCCAGGCGGCCGCCGCTGCCGCGCCAGAGCAGGATGGTCATGCCGACGAACAGGGCGGGCGCGACGTAGATGGCGGCGGCGGCGCCGAGCGTGACCGTCAGCGCCGCGGCGGCGACCGCGATCGGCACCCCGGCGCGCGGCCCCGCGCGCTCGCGCGCGAGCAGGCGCACGCCGACCGCGATCCCGAGCGCGAGCAGGAACGCCGCGGTCAGCTCCTTGATCCCACCCCAAGCGGCGTAGCCGAACAGGAGCGCCGACTGCGCAGCGATGAAGGCGACGAACGAGCGCAGCCAGGCGCTCTGGAGCACCGGGGCGAGCAGCTCGAAGCAGCACAGCGCGAGCGCGCCGGCGCAGATCGCGAGGTCAGGCTGGAAGATCCAGGCGGCGTCGATCCCGGTCAGCCAGTGCCCGATCCCCGGCAGCATGAACGCGCCCGCGGGGTAGCCGGCCGCCGTCAGGTTGGTGTTCAGCAGCAGCCAGTAGGTCGAGGAGGTCGACAGCGACGCCAGCGAGCGGCCGTGGGCGAAGAACTGGTCGACGAAGGCGAGCCAGGTCGCCGTGTCGTCCAGGCGCACGTAGCCGAGGAAGCTGGCCTCGCCGCTGAGGATCACCGGCGCCCCGTAGACGAGCAGCACGCCGACCGCGGCGATCAGCGCCGGCGCCGGCACGCGCGCTCTTCCCCAGGCGCGCGCGAGGCCGGCGAGCGCGCCGCCGGCGACGACCGGCACCGCCGCCTGCGCGCTGAAGTCAAACGCGGTGAACAGCGCCGCCACGACAATCGCGGCGGCGAGCCCGAGCGGGATGCTCAGCGCTCCGAGCTCGCGCTCGCCGCCGGCCCACTCCACCAGCGCCCCCCAGCCGAGGCCGACCGCTGCCATCACCAGCGGGAACAGGGCCCAGGAGAGGATCATCGACATTGAGGCGAGCGGGGCGGGCGCCTAGTCGCGGTCGGCCAGAAGCTGCTTGAGCTCCTCTAGCGGCGGCGCTGGAGTGGGGTCGGTGCCGTCGAGCGCGGCGAGGTAGCAGGACAGCAGATCGCCGTAGAGGATCAGCGAGCAGACGCGCTCGAGCGCGCTCGAGCCGACCGTCTCGACGACGCGCGTGACCTTCGCGTGCGGCTCGATGAAGCGCTGGGTCAGCTCGATGCGGGCGCGCAGGCGCGGGTGGCAGTCGCCGTCGTCGAGGAAGACGGCGCTGAACGGGCCGAACCGGCCCGCCCCCAGCCAGCCGGCGATCTCGTTGTGGTCGAGCTCGGGCAGCTCCGCGGCGAACGCCGGTGCGCCGGCGTTCTCGTTGATCTGCGTCTTCCAGCGGTACGCGAGCGCGCTCGTCAGCTGGGCGCCGGCGATCACCGGCACCGTTCCGTGCAGCTCGCGTGCGAGCTGCTTCGGCGCCGCGTCCTCGTCGGCGTCGGGGCCCCACTGCGCGACCAGCGCCTGCAGGTGCGAAGCGGTCACGTCGATCTCGGCCGCCAGCCGCGGGCCCGCGCCGCACAGCGCCGCCACCTCGAGCGCGCTGACCAGCAGATAGGCGATCGCGGCGCGCGGCTCGAACCCGGCCGGGATCGGGATCACCGGCACCCTCTCCGCGCGCGCCAGCGCGGCGAGCTGGCCGCCGGCGGTGACGACGATTCGCCGCGCGCCGAGCGCGCCGGCGGACTCGAAGCAGGCGAGCGTCTCCTCGGTGTTGCCCGAGTAGCTCGCGCAGAGCACCGTCGTGTCGGGCGTCGTCCAGGGCGGCAGCCCGTAGCCGCGCGTGACGAGGATCGGCCGCGAGGCGTGGTCGGCGAGCGCGGCGCGGGCGAGCGCGCCGCCGATCGCCGAGCCGCCCATGCCGGCGACGATCAGCCCGCCGGCGGTGTCGAGCGGCTCGATCGCAGCCGACTCCACGCGCCAGAGCGCGTCGCCGAGCTGCTCCCCGATCGCGACGATGTTGGCGAGCATGCGCCCCGAGTCGAGCGCGTCGATGCTGGCGCGGTCGAGCGCGCTCACAGGCATGCGCCCGGGGCCACCCTCGTGCCGGCAGCGACACGGCTGTGCGCTGCGATCCGCGCGTCCTCTCCCACCACGACGTCCTCCTCGAGCTCCGCGTAGGCGCCGATCTTCGCACGCTCGCCGACGATGCTCTCACGCAGCACACAGCCCGCCCCGATCTGCGCGCCGGCGAGCACGACCGAGCGCTCGATCGAGGCGCGCGCGCCGATCCGCACGCGTTCGCCGAGCACGACGAGCTCGCCCAGGCGGGCGTCGGCGGCGATCTCGCAGCGCTCGCCGATCGCCGCGGCGTCGTGTCGGGCGGAGCGCTCGACCTCGACCGCGCCGGTGATGATGTCGAAGCTGCCCTGCAGGTAGCGGGCGGGCGTGCCGATGTCCAGCCAGTAGCCGCTCGCGCGGTGCCCGTAGAGGCCGTGGCCGATCAGCGCCGGCCAGATCTCGCGCTCGATCGAGACCGCGCGGCCGCTCTCGATCAGGTCGAGCACTTCGCGCTCGAGCACGTAGGCACCGGCGTTGATCCAGGCCTCGCCGGCGCCGATCGGCTCGCTCGGCTTCTCGAGGAACTCGGTCACGGCGCCGTCCGCGCCCGTCCTGACGAGCCCGTAGGCGCTCGGATCAGCGACCGCGATCAGCGCGAGCGTCGCCCGCGCGTGCGTGCGCTCGTGGGCTGCCAGCTGCGCGCCGAGGTCGATGTCGGTGAGGATGTCGCCGTTGCAGACGAAGAAGCGGGGCTCGAGGTGCTCGCGGGCGAGCACGAGCGGACCAGCGGTGCCGAGCGGCTCGGACTCCTCCACGTAGCGCAGGCGCAGGCCGTAGTCGGAGCCGTCGCCGAGGACGTCGCGCACGCCGTCGGCGCCAAAGCCGCAGCAGAGGATCACCTCGTCGACGCCGTGCCGGCGCAGCCATTCGAGCATGTAGACGATGAAGGGCCGGTCGACCAGCGTGACGATCGGCTTGGCGACGCGCGTCGTCAGCGGGCGAAGGCGCGTGCCCTCCCCGCCGGCGAGGATCACCGCCTGCATCCGCCCGCCCTCATCCGACGCCGATGCCCTCATAGATCAGGCCGGCGGCGCGAACCGCGACCGGGTCGAGCGCGTTGCGCCCGTCGATCACGACGTTGCCGGCCATCGCCGCCGCAACCTTCTGCCAGTCGAGCGCGACGAGCTCCGGCCACTCGGTCACCAGCACGACCGCGTCGGCGCCCTCGAGAGCGTCCTCGACCCGCTGCGCGCAGTCGAGCTCCGGCATCACCCTCAGCGCCTCGGCCGTGGCGATCGGGTCGTAGGCTCGCACGTGCGCGCCCTCGGCCGCAAGGCGCGCGGCGAGCACGAGCGAGGAGGCGCCGCGCATGTCGTCGGTGTTCGGCTTGAAGGCGAGCCCGAGCAGGCCGATGCGCGCACCAGCGAGCACGCCGAGGTGGCGCGCCAGCTTGGCGACGACGCGCCGCTTCTGCAGCTCGTTGACCTCGATCACCGATCCCAGCAGCTGGAAGTGGTAGCCGGAGTTGGCGGCGAGCAGCTTCAGCGCGCTGACGTCCTTGGTGAAGCAGGAGCCGCCGTAGCCGATTCCGGCGGAGAGGAACTTCGGGCCGATCCGCTCGTCGAGGCCGACGCCGCGGGCGACCTCGAGCACGTTCGCGCCGGTTTCCTCGCAGACGTTCGCGATCTCGTTGATGAAGGAGATCTTGGTCGCGAGGAAGGCGTTGGCCGCGAGCTTGATCATCTCCGCGCTGGCGACGTCGGTGCGCACGAGCGGCGCGCCGAGCGGCTCATAGAGCGCCGCGACCGCCTCGGCGGCCCAGCTGTCGCTGTCGGCGCCGACGACGACGCGGTCGGGCTTGCGGAAATCCGCAAGCGCGGAGCCCTCCTTGAGGAACTCCGGGCAGGAGACGTAGGCGAGCGCATCCTTGCCCTGCTCGGAGAAGCTCCGCTGGATCGCGCGACCGGTGCCGCAGGGCACGGTCGACTTCATCACGAGCGCGTGCTCGGAGGAGGCCGGCATCGCCTCGACCACCGCGTTGACCGCCGAGAGGTCGGCGTCGCCGGCGTAGGTCGCCGGCGTGCCGACGCAGACGAACAGCAGCCGCGCGCCGGCGATGGCCTCCTCGAGCGTGGTCGAGAAGTGGATCCGCTCGCGGTTTCGCGACAGCACCTCCGCCAGCCCGGGCTCGAAGATCGGGACCTCGCCGCGGCGCAGCAGCTCGATCTTGGCCTCGTCGATATCGACGCAGAAGACGTCGCTACCCAGGTCTGCGAAGCCCGCCGCGGTGACTAGACCGACGTAACCGGTGCCGATCACGCCGATCGGTTCTCGCGGCCCGTTCATCCGCGGCGAAGGCTATCGGAGCGCCTCTCTCAGGCGCCCGTGCCGCCGGCGGTGCCCGTCGTCCCGGGGGGGCCGCTGGCGCCGCTCGAGCCGGTCGCGCCGGTGACGCCCGTCGCGCCGGTCGGGCCGCTCGGCCCGTAGCTCACGGTGAAGGAGCCGTTGCTGCCGAGCAGGCTCGGCAGCGCGTAGCTCTGCTCGCGCGGCGAGTAGGTGAGGCTGCCGTTGCTACTCAGCACGATCTCGCCGTGGTCCCACTGGGGGTCGTCGATCGCGCCGGTATGGCTGCCCGCGAAGCCGATCGAGGTGGCCGAGGCGGAGGTGAACGGGACCTGGCCGAAGTTGGTCAGGACCAGCGGGCGGCAGTGGTTGGCGCCGTTGCAGTTGGAGGGCGCCTCGGTGATCCAGTCGGCGGCGCTGGTGTCGGGCCTCGGCGAGCGCATCACGATCTTCTTCGTGAAGGACTTGCCGGTCGTGTTGTCGGTCAGCGAGACCCGGACGGAGTTGGCGCTGACGTGCACGCTCGCGCTGATCGCGTCGCCCGGACTGACCCTGATCGTGTGGATCGTCACCGGCGGGCGCGGCACGAACTCATACCAGGCGTAGTAGAAGAGCTCGCCCTGGCGGTCGCAGTCGGCCTCCGAGCCGATCTGCTCGAGCGCCTTGGAGTGCAGCGAATAGCCGCCGAGGCCGACCCAGAACGCCGCGAAGGTCGAGTGGGCGCGGGTGCAGGTCGCGGCGGGCTGCACCCACGAGCCGTTGACGGTCGTGAAGTGGTTGGCGAGGCGCTGCGAGCGCGGCACCGCGAGCGCGACCCAGCCGGCCCAGTTCGGGCTCGCCTGGTCGTGGATCGTGCCGGCGAAGGCCGCGCTGACCCCCGCGATCGCGAGCGCCGCGCCGGCGAGTGCGAGCGCCAGCGTGCGGCGGATGCGGTGGGGCCTGCGCCTGGTCACTACAACGAGCTTAATGCAGCGGCTGCGCCGGCACGCCGGCCTTCAGTGCCCGCCGCCGCCGGCGGCGATTTCGAGGAAGACCTCGGCGCGGCGGCGATCGCGCTGGGCGCGGGCCTGCTCCTCGGAGCCTTCCGGCGCCGCCTCCGACGCCGCGCGGGCGGCGTCGACGCGCTCCCGCAGCGCCGCGGCGTCAAGGTGCGCCGGGTCGATCGCCTCCTCGACGAGCAGCAGCGCACGGTTCTCCGACATCTGCACGTAGCCCTCGGCCTGCGCGAAGCGGACGATCTCACCCTCCGAGCGGTAGAGGCGCAGCTCGCCGGGCTCGAGGCGGGCGAGCAGCGGCTCGTGTCCGGCCAGCAGGCCGATCGAGCCGGTGGTCGTGCGCATCGACACCATCTCGACCTCCTCGTTGAAGATCTCGCCCTCCGGCGTCAGCACCTCGCATGCGAAGCGGTTGCGCGCCATCAGTGCTTGCTCGCAGCCTCGACGACCTGTTCGATCCGGCCCTTCATGAAGAAGGCGCTCTCCGGCAGCTCGTCGTGCTTGCCTTCGATCAGCTCGGCGAAGCCGCGGATCGTCTCGGCGATCGGCACGTACTCGCCGGGCGTGCCGGTGAACTGCTCGGCGACGTTGAACGGCTGCGAGAGGAAGCGCTCGACGCGGCGCGCGCGTCCGACGATGATCTTGTCCTCGTCGGAGAGCTCGTCGATGCCGAGGATCGCGATGATGTCCTGGAGCTCCTTGTAGCGCTGGAGGATCTCCTTGACGCGGTTGGCGACGCGGAAGTGCTCCTCGCCGACGACGTCCGGCTTGAGCATCGTCGAGGTCGAGTCGAGCGGGTCGACGGCCGGGTAGATGCCCTTCTCGGAGATCGCCCGCGAGAGCACGGTGGTCGCGTTGAGGTGCGCGAACACCGACGCCGGCGCCGGATCGGTGAGGTCGTCGGCGGGCACGTAGATCGCCTGCACCGAGGTGACCGATCCGGCCCTGGTGGAGGCGATGCGCTCCTGCAGCTGCCCCATCTCGGTCTCGAGTGTCGGCTGGTAGCCGACCTGCGAGGGCATCCGCCCGAGCAGCGCCGAGACCTCCGAGCCGGCCTGGACGAAGCGGAAGATGTTGTCGATGAACAGCAGCACGTCCTGGCCCTGGTCGCGGAAGTACTCCGCCATCGTCAGCCCCGACAGCGCGACGCGCATGCGCGCGCCGGGCGGCTCGTTCATCTGCCCGAAGACGAGCATCGTCTTGTCGAGCACGCCCGACTCCTTCATCTCCAGCCAGAGGTCGTTGCCCTCGCGTGAGCGCTCGCCGACGCCGCAGAAGGCCGAGAGGCCGCCGTGCTCCTTGGCGAGGTTGTGGATCAGCTCCTGGATCAGCACTGTCTTGCCGACCCCGGCGCCGCCGAACAGGCCGACCTTGCCGCCCTTGGCGTAGGGGGCGAGCAGGTCGACTACCTTGATGCCCGTCTCGAACATCTCGGTCGTCGGCGTTAGGTCCTCGACGCGCGGCGCGACCTGGTGGATGCCGCGACGCTCGGTCCCCTCCGGCATCTCGGCGCCGAGGTCGATCGGCTCGCCGAGCACGTTGAAGATCCGCCCCAGCGTCGCCGGCCCGACCGGCACGGTGATCGGGCCGCCGGTGTCGGTCATCATCGCGCCGCGCGTGAGGCCGTCGGTCGAGTCCATCGCGACGGCGCGGACACGGTTGTCGCCGAGGTGCTGCTGGACCTCGCAGACGAGCAGCGTGTCGGCTGAGCCGGCGATGCCCTCGACCTCCTCGGCGCCGCTCGCGCGCGGCACCGTCACGGCATGGTTGATCTCGGGCAGCTTGTCGTGGAAGACCGCCTCGATGACGACTCCCTGGATCTCCTCGACGTAGCCGACGTTTGGGGCGGTGGCTGCTTCCATCGTTGTCCTGGCTCCTTTGTGGCTCGAGTCCTAGACCAGCGACTCGGCGCCGGCGACGACTTCCATTATCTCCTGCGTGATTTCGGCCTGGCGGGCGCGGTTCATCTCGAGCGCCAGGTCCTCGATCAGCTCGCCGGCGTTCTCCGAGGCGCTGCGCATCGCCGTCATGCGCGCGCCGTGCTCGGAGGCTGTCGATTCGAGCAGTGCTCTGTAGAGCGAAATCTCGACATAGTCGGGTAGCAGTACGCGCAGCAGCTCCTCGGCCTCCGGCTCGTACTCGACGAGCGGCCGCGGCGCGCCGTCGCGGTCCTCGTCCTCCTCCTCCGCCGCCTCCTCCTCGCCGAGCACCGTCGCCTCGGCGATCGGCAGCAGCGTCTCGCGCGTGACGCGCTGGGTCAGCGGCGAGATGTAGCCGTTGTAGATCACCTCGACGCGGTCGAGTGAGCCGTCGATGAAACCGGCAACGAGGTCGTCTGAGATGCGGCGCGCGTCGGCGTATGAGGGGCGGTCGGTGAAGCCGGTGTAGGAGCCCGCGAGCGTGCGGCCGCGGAAGACCAGCGAGGAGACGCCGCGGCGGCCGGAGGCAAACCACACCGTCCGCTGACCGCCCGCCTCGAGCTCGCTCGCCGCGCGCAGGCCGGAGCGGATGATCTGCGAGTTGAAGGCCCCGGCGAGGCCGCGGTCGGCGGTCACGATCAGCAGGCCGACGTTCTGCTCCTGCTCGCGCTGCGCCAGCAGCGGCAGTCGCGAGGCCTCGGCGCCGGCGTCGCGCGCCGCCTGGCGCGTCATCCGCCGCAGCGCGTCCGCATATGGGCGAAGCGCGGCGATCCGCTGCTCGGCGCGGCGCAGACGGGCCGCCGAGACGGCCTCCATCGCGCGGGTGATCTTCTGGATGTTGCGGAAGCTCGCGATGCGAGTCCTGACTTCGCGCTGTGAGGCCATCGCAGGCGGCTACGCCGCGACCTCCTCGGGGCGGTCGGGCTCGGGCTCCGGCTCGGGCTCGGGCTGCGCGGCGACCCCGTTCTGGCTGGCGCTGCGCGCAGCGCCGTTGGCGAGCGCCGGCGCGGCGTCGTCGTCGAGCGGCTGACCCTCCTCGTCGAGGTCGTAGCCGAAGTCATCGGCGATCTCGCTGACGGCCGCCCGCAGCGCAGCCTGCGTCTCATCCGACCACTCGCCCGCGCCGATCTTCTCGCGCAGGTCCTGGTGGCGCGCATGCGCCGCCGAGACGAGGTCGGCCAGGAACGCCGGCACGCGCTCGACGGTGATGCGGTCGACGAAGCCGTTGGTCGCGGCGTACACCTGGATCACCTGATCGGCCACCGGCAGCGGCTGGCGCTCGCCCTGGTTGAGCGCCTTGACGAGGCGCTCGCCGCGGGCCAGTGTGCGCTGCGTGTCGGCGTCGAGGTCCGATCCGAACTGGGCGAACGCCTCGAGGTCACGGTACTGCGAGAGCTCGAGCTTGAGTCGGCCGGCGACGCGCTTCATCGGTCCGATCTGCGCGTTGCCCCCGACTCGGGAGACCGAGATGCCGACATTGATCGCGGGCCGCACGCCGGAGTTGAAGAGCTTGGGCTCGAGGAAGATCTGGCCGTCGGTGATCGAGATCACGTTCGTCGGGATGTAGGCGGAGACGTCGCCCGCCTGCGTCTCGATCACCGGCAGCGCCGTCATCGAGCCGCCACCGAGCTCGTCGTTGAGTTTGACCGCGCGCTCGAGCAGCCGCGAGTGCAGGTAGAAGACGTCGCCCGGGTAGGCCTCGCGGCCCGGCGGGCGGCGCAGCAGCAGCGACATCTGCCGGTAGGCGTAGGCGTGCTTGGTCAAATCGTCGTAGACGCAGAGGGCGTGGCGGCCGCTGTAGAGGAAGTACTCGGCCATCGCGCAGCCGGCGTAGGGCGCCATGAACTTGATCGGCGCCGCCTCGTCGGCGGCGGCGGCGACGATGATCGTGTTGTCGATCGCGTCGTTCTCGCGCAGCGTCTCGGCGAGCGCGACGACGGTCGACATGCGCTGGCCGATCGCGACGTAGACGCTGACCAGGCCGGTGTTGCGGTTGTTGATGATCGTGTCGATTGCGATCGCCGTCTTGCCGGTCTGGCGGTCGCCGATGATCAGCTCGCGCTGGCCGCGGCCGATCGGGATCATCGAGTCGATCGCCTTCAGGCCGGTCTGCATCGGCTCCTTGACCGGCTGGCGCTGGACGACGCCGGGGGCCTTGAACTCGGCCGGGCGGGTCTCGCTCGTGAGGACATCGCCGCCGCCGTCGAGCGGGCGTCCGAGCGGGTCGACGATGCGCCCGAGCAGGGCCTCGCCGACCGGGATCTCGAGCAGGCGCCCGGTGCGCTTGACCGTGTCGCCCTCGACGATCTTCTGCCACTCGCCGAACAGCACTGCGCCGACGTTGTCGGACTCGAGGTTGAGCGCGAGCCCGACGACGCCGTGGGGCAGGTCGAGCATCTCGAAGGACATCGCGTTCTCGAGCCCGTGCACGCGGCAGATGCCGTCGGCGACCGACAGCACCGTGCCAACCTCGGTGAGCGTCGCGCTGCCCGCGTCGAGCCCCTCGATGCGGCTCTTGAGGATGCTGGTGATTTCGTCCGGGTTGATCTGCATGTGTGGGATCGGGCTCCTTGTCGTCGCGGCCGGCGTCTACGCCTCACGCGACCTGCTTGCGTAGTTGTTCAAGACGGTTGCGGATCGAGGCGTCGAGGATCGCGTTGCCGACGCGCAGCACGATGCCGCCGAGGATGTCGGGGTCGACCGTGCTGGTCAGCTCGACGCGCCTGCCGGTCTGGGCGCCGACACGCTCGCCGATCTCGGCGACGGCGTCCGGCTCGAGCGCGATCGCGCTGGTGAGGTGCACCGGCAGCAGCCGGTTCTGCTCTTCCCAGAGCGTGTCGAGCCGCCGGCGCATGCGGAAGATCACCGGCATGCGGTGGTTCTCGATCAGCAGCTCGAGGAAGTTGATCAGCAGCGGGTCGGCGTCGGTCAGCGTCCTGGCGAGGCCGTCGCGCTTCTCCTCGGTCGAGAAGTAGGGCGAGAAGAAGAAGACCTGCAGGTCGCGCGAGCGCTCGAGCGCGTCCGCGAACTGCGCGAGCTGCTCGCGCAGCGCGTCGAGGCGGCCCGCGTCGAGGGCCGCCTCAAACAGCGCTCGCGCGTATACGGTGGCGATCTCTTCCATCAGGGACTCAGTTATCCGAGGCCGACAGCGCGGAGAAGTCGAGCTCCGCGAGCGCCTCCTCGACGAGCCGCCGCTGGTCGGCGCTGTCGAGCGTCTTGCGGGTCACCTTCTCGGTGGCGAGGATCGTCAGGTTGGTGACCTCGTCGCGGATCTCGGCGAGCGCGCGCGCCGTGGCGAGCTCGATGTCGCGGCGCGACTGCTCGAGCAGGTTCTCCCCCCGCGCGCGGGCGGCTTCGACCGCCTCGCGCTCGTGCTCCTCGGCGGAGCGCCGCGCTCGCGTGACGATCTCCTCGGCCTGGCCGCGCGCGTCGCGCAGGCGCTCGCGGTACTCGGCGAGCAGCTTCTCGGCCTCCTCGCGTGTGCGCTCGGCGGTGTCGATCGAATCCTCGATCGCCTTCTGGCGGCGGTCGAGAGCGTCGCGGATGCGCGGGAACGCCAAGCGGCGCAGCAGCAGCATCGTCGCCGTGAAGATCACCAGCGTCCAGATCATCAGCCCGAGACCGGGCGTGATCAGGAAGCTTCCGGAGGAGGCGAGCACCATATGTGAGCTGGCTGGCATCGAAGCGGGCCTAGACGATGAACGCCGCGAGCAGGCCGGCGACCAGACCGTAGAAGAAGCAGGCCTCCGTCAGCGCGAAGCCGAGCCACTGGATCTGCTGGATTTCGTCGCGCATCTCCGGCTGGCGGGTGACGGCCTCGATCACCTTGCCGAAGATGATGCCGATGCCGACGCCGGCGCCAACGGCGCCGAGGCCGCCGCCGATGCCCAGTCCAATCGACTTGCCGGCCTTGCCGATGTCGCCCGTAAGGCCGCTCGTCGCCGCGACCAACGTGATGACGCTATGGAACACAGGTGATTCCTCCTGACGGGTTAATGGTGGTCGGCGACCGCGCCGCCGAGGTAGATCGCGGTGAGGGTGGCGAAGATGAACGCCTGCAGCGCCGCCACGAGCCCCACCTCAAAGGCGAACAGCAGGATTCCGAACGGCAGCGTGAACCAGCCGAGCCA
>DATNHQ010000027.1:0-19078 GCA_035604915.1 Solirubrobacteraceae bacterium | reverse complement strand
AGCCGGTTGACCACAGTGCGGGGTTGAGTGTGGTGCCGTTGAACTCTTCGTCGAAGATCGGGTTCCAGCTGCCGGGGACACCGAGCGGCCCGTCAGCCAACGTCGTCTCCGGCGACGGCGGAAGCACAACCGGCGCAGCCGGAGCAGGGGGTGGGGGCGGAGCGCTCGCCGGGCTGGCGGCGCTGGCGCCGGTCGCGGCCGTCGCCCCGGTCGCTCCGGTAGCTCCGAGCGGAGTGACCGGTCCGGCCGAGATCGTCGGTCCGCTGGCGCGCGTCACCGGTCGCGGCGCGGGCGTGGTCGCGTCGGGCAGCGACGCGACCCGCTCGACGGATACCTCGAGCGTCGGGGCCGCCTCGCGCGTGCTCGCACGTACCACAAGCGTGTGGTGGGGGATCGCCAGGCGGACGTTGACGATCGCGCGCCGGCGCGGTCCGTGCGTGCGCACCTGGCGGGACAGGTTGCCGATCGCCAGCCTGACGACACTGCCGGGCCGAGAGCGCGTCGTCACGGCGACGCGGACGCGGTAGACGCCGCTCGTGCGCAGGTCGACCCGCGCGGCTCCGGTGAGGACGTCGTTGCGGGAGTTCTCCAACGCCTGCGGAACGGCTCCACGGAGCGGAAGGGCGCCGGCGCTGATCGGTATCGCCGCGCCCGCGAGGAGCGTCGCGCCGAGAGCCGTTGCGAGTGCCTGTGACCGTCCCACACCTCTTGTGTCGGCGGCACTCCGGCGGGTCGCCCGCGATGTCCGCGGAGCTCAACGCATGATCGAGGAACGCGCGCGGCATGTCTGCGCAGAAGTGACCAAACGTCCGATTTGCTTCCTCTTCAGCCGTTCCGACGGGTCCCGGCGCCGGGTCACCTCGCGCCGGCGGCGGTCATTCGTCGAGCCCGCGGACGCGCCGAGCCGCGCTTGGGTCGCCGGTCGCGCCGATACGATCAGAGCCGCAGCGGTGGCGAACGCTTCGCGGCGTGAACGGCTTCTGTCCGCCGCTGGCCCCCGAGATGAGCTCCCAACCCCGCCCGACCGCCCAGTCACGGCGCTCCGCATCCGTGGCCGGCGCGGTAGCCCCCGCCGCCGCCGGCGAAGCTGGCTCCACGCCCGCGCAGCAGCCGCTGCGCGTGCTGATCGTGACGCCGCGCTACCTGCCGGAGATCGGGGGCGTCGAGAACCACGTGCATGCCGTCGCGACGCGCATGGCGGCGAGCGGCGAGGCGTCGGTGACCGTTCTGACGACCGACCTGGAGGGTGGCCTCGCCTCCCGCGATCACGACGGCGAGGCCGAGGTGCTGCGCGTGCGCGCCTACCCGCGTTCGCGCGACTGGCGCTTCGCGCCGGGGATCGGGCCCGTGATCCGCGGTGGCGGCTGGGACGTCGTCCACCTGCAGTCCTACCACACCTTCGTTGCGCCGCAGGCGATGGCGGCGGCTGCGCGTGCCGGCGTTCCCTACGTCGTGACGTTCCACGGCGGTGGGCATTCCGACTGGCTGCGCCACCGTGTCCGCGGCCTGCAGCGCGCGCTGCTTCGCCCGCTGCTGGCTCGCGCGGCGGCGCTGATCGCGACCGCGCGCTTCGAGATCGACGAGTACGCGACGGCGCTGCGGATCCCCACAGCTCGATTCGTGCTGATACCGAACGGCTTCGACCTGCCGCCGGCGCCCGCGGCCGGGACCGAGCGCTCGCCCGGCGGGCGGCCGCTGATCGCCTCGCTCGGGCGCCTCGAGCGCTACAAGGGCCACCAGCGCGTGATCGCGGCGCTGCCCGCGGTCCTCGAAGCCGAGCCGGCGGCGAGGCTGTGGGTGGCCGGGTCGGGGCCCTACGAGTCGGCGCTGCGCAAGCAGGTCTCAGAGCTCGGACTCGATGACGCCGTCGAGATCAGCTCGGTGCCGCTGGGCGAGCGCGCGGAGATGGCGCGGCGCCTATCGGAGGTGGACGTCGCCGTCGCGCTCAGCGAGTTCGAGACCCACCCGATGGCCGCCCTCGAGGTGCTGTCGCTGCATCGCCCGCTGCTGGTCGCCACCGGCTCCGGTCTCGGCGAGCTGGCCGACCGCGGCTACGCGCGGGCGATCGATCCGCAGGCGCCGCCGCCGGCGATCGCGGCCGCGATCCTGCGCGAGCTGCGCGATCCGCTGGTGCCGGCGCGCGCCGAGTTCCCCACCTGGGACGATTGCGCGGCGGCGCTGCTCGCGCTCTACCGCCGCGTGCGGAGCGCCGCGTGAGGGTTCTGATGCTGGCGCAGTTCTACGCGCCGATCATCGGCGGCGAGGAGCGCATGACGCAATCGCTCGCCACGGCGCTGCACGAGCGCGGGCACGACGTCGCCGTCGCGACGCTCCGCCATCCCGGCCTGGCTGCCTACGAGGAGCGCGACGGCGTCCGCGTGCACCGGCTCGGCGGCCTCAGCCAGCGCGTCGGCGCGCTGTTCAGCGAGTCGGGGCGCCGGCACGCGCCGCCGCTGCCGGACCCCGAGACGACGCTCGCGCTGCGGCACGTGCTCGCGCGCGAGCGCCCCGACGTCGTGCACGGCCACAACTGGCTGTCGATCGCCTACCTGCCGCTGCGCCGCAGAAGCCCCGCCGCCTACCTGCTGAGCCTGCACGAATACAGCCTGATCTGCGCCAACAAGCGCCTGATGCGGATGGGTGAGCCCTGCAGCGGCCCCGGCCCGCTGAAGTGCGTGCGCTGCGCAGCCAACCAGTACGGCCGCGCCGTCGGCCCGGCGGTGGCGCTGGCGACGATGTGGTCGGGCGGCGCCCAGCGTCGCGCGGTCGACCTGTTCCTCCCGGTCAGTCGCGAGGTCGCGCTGCGCTGCGGGCTGGAGCGCGACGGCCTCCCGTTCGAGATCGTGCCGAACTTCATCGGCGAGCGCGCCGCGCCCGAGCCGTTCGACGCCGCGCTGCTCGAGCGCCTGCCGCGGGAGCCCTTCATTCTCTACGTCGGCGACCTCGCCGCAGACAAGGGCATCGGCGTGCTGCTCGACGCGCATGCGCGCATGCGGGTGCCCGTCCCGCTGGTCTTGATCGGCCGCGCCTCGGATCCGCAGCTGCTCGTGAAGCGCGAAGGCGTCGTCGACCTCGGCCTGCTGCCACACGGCGCCGTGATCGCCGCCTGGAGCCGCTGCGCCCTGGGCGTCGTGCCGTCGATCACGCCCGACGCCTTTCCGACCGTCGCGCTCGAGGCGATGACCGCGGGCGTGGCGCTGGTCGCCTCGCGCGTCGGCGGGCTGCCCGAGGCGGTCGCCGACGGCGAGACCGGCGTGCTGGTGCCACCCGGTGACCGCGCAGCGCTGACGGCGGCGCTCGAGCGCCTGATGGCCGACGCGGCGCTGCGCGAGCGCCTCGGCGCAGCCGGTCGCGAGCGCGTGCCGATGTTCACCGCGCCCGCTGTCGTGCCGCGCTACGAGGCGGCCTACGAGCGCGCCCGCGCCTCGCGGACAGCGGCACTCGCTGCCTGAGGGACGCGACGAGCACCGGCGCGCCCGTGTGGCGGCGTGCCTGCGCGCGAAGCGCTGCTGAAGCGTTCAGACAGCCGTCTAGCGTCGGGGCGCGAGCGCCGCGAAGCGTCGAGGCCGCTTTGGCCACGGCGCGCAGGCGCCGATAAGCCAGCATGGCCTTCGGACCACACCTCGTCGGACGCATGGCCCGCGCCCGCCACGACACCCAGCCCACCCCCGCGCGGCGCATCGTCCGCAACCGCATGCTCGGCACCGAGGCGCTCTACGAGCTGCTCGACGAGCGCGGCGATCTGGTCAGCGCCGAGGTGCTCGACGTTCCCGGGCTCGCGCCCGGCACGCGCGTGCGACTGCTGCGCAGCGCGACCCGGGCGATGGAGCAGGTCGATCCGCCGGCGGAGCGGGTCTTCGCCGCGCGCCCGCAGGCCCGCGGTCCGCGCGCCGCCTGAGCGGCGCTCAGTCGTACAGGCGCACCCAGTCGACGCGCATCGTCGCCGGGAAGCTCGCCCCCGCCGCCGGCGGTCCCGGCCAACCGCCGACCGCCAGCGAGAGCAGGATGTGGAAGGGGTTGCCGTCGAAGACCCACTGAGCGCTCGGCGGCAGCTGCTTGGGCGTGGCGGTGCCGTAGGGGACGCCGTCCAGCGTCCAGGTCAGCCGTCCGGGCTGCCAGATCAGGCCATACGTGTGAAAGGTGCCGGGGAACGGCGTCGGCGAGGTCACGCCCTGCTGCCACTGCTGGTCGTTGGCCACCCCCATGATCGGTCCGTGCAGCGTCCCGAAGACGGTGTTCGGGAACAGCGTCACCGCCTCCATCACGTCGATCTCGCCGCACTGGGGGAAGCAGCCTCCGTTTGGCGAGTTGCCGACCATCCAGAAGCCCGAGCAGAGGCCGCTTCCGCGGGGCAGCGCGATCCGCGCCTCGAGCTCGCCGTAGCTGAAGGAGACCTTGTTGTTGGTGTCCAGCTGCGCCGAGGTGTACGTCGGCGTGCCGGCGGAGGTGGCGTTCTCGTAAGCGTTTATGCCGAGGTCGCCGCTGCCGTTGAGCGAGGCGTTGGCGGGGTCCTGGGTGTCGGTCGAGAGCGTGCCGTCGCCACAACTGCCGGCGCTGTCGGCGGTCCAGTTCGACGCATTCGGCGGCGTCGCGGCAGGGCCGTTGAACTCGTCGGACCAGGCGAGGTGCTTGTAGGGCCCGCTGGGCGGCGCGACGATCGTGATGCCGTTCGCCCCGGTCGCTCCCGTCGCGCCGGTCGGCGGCGTGCTCTGGGCGAGCTGGCGCGCGGCGGCCACGGTGAACTTGACGGGCGCCCCGCTGGCGACGACGCGGACCTTGAAGTGCCGGCTCGTGAAGTGCGCGTAGAAGGCGAGCACCGCGTTCTGGCCGGGGCTGACCGCGATGTTGCGCGCCACCGAGGAGCCGACGAAGACGCTGACCGTCTGGGCGGCGGCGGGCGGCGGAATCGTCACGATGACCGTGTAGGTCCCTGCGGCGGCGACCTTCTTGGTCATGGTGCTGGTCAGAGCCGGCGCGCTGGCGGACGCCCGCGTTGGCGCCGCGGCCAGCGAGGGGATCGCAGCGCTGCCCGCGGCGAGCGCCAGTGCGGCGGCGGCGACGCTGCCGGCCAGCAGGCGCCGCGTGCGGGCGATCCTCGTGCCGTGAGGCGCGCTCATTGAGGGCACCTCCCCAGTGTTGCATGCCCGCGAGCGCGGTCAGCCGGCAGCGTCCCCCGCGGCGAGCGCGCGCTCACTCCGGCTCGGCCGCGACGGCCGAGCGGTAATGCGGCTTGGCGAGCAGCAGCTGCACGTCGGCGATCCGGCCGCCCCCAAAGCCGCCCTCGCAGTAGGCGAGGTAGAGCTCCCACATGCGCTGGAAGCGCCCGTCGTAGCCGAGCGAGCGGACACGCTCGAGCTGAGCGGCGAAGTTCTCGCGCCAGCATCGCAGCGTCCGCACGTAGTGGGCGGTGATGTCCTCGAGCGCGATCGGGCGCATGTCCGTCACGCGCGCGACCGAGCGCGAGATCACCGCCAGCGACGGCAGGCAGCCGCCCGGGAAGACGTGGGTGTTGGCGAAGCTGCGTTTGGCCTTCTCGACGTCGTAGGCGCGCTCGTCGATCGTGATCGCCTGCAGCAGCATGGCGCCGTGCGGCGCCAGCAGCGATCCGCAGCGCTCGAAGAAGGTGTCGAAGTACTGCCAGCCGACCGCCTCGATCATCTCGATCGAGACGAGCTTGTCGAACTGGCCCTCGAGGTCGCGGTAGTCCGATAGCAGCACCGTGATGCGGTCCTCGAGCCCGGCCGCGCAGATCCGCTCCCAGGCGAGCTCGCGCTGGGCGTCGGAGATCGTCGTCGTCGTGACACGGCAGCCGTAGCGCGAGGCCGCGTGGATCGCGAAGCCGCCCCAGCCCGAGCCGATCTCGAGCACGTGGTCCGCCGGTCCGAGCTCGAGCTTGCGGCAGATCCGGTCGAGCTTCGCGATCTGCGCCTCGTGCAGCGAAGCGGACTCCCCTTCGAAGATCGCGCACGAGTAGGTCATCGTCTCGTCGAGCATCAGGCTGAAGAGCTCGTTGCCGATGTCGTAGTGCGCGGCGATGCGCCGGCGCGAGCGCCGCGGCGTGTTGCGCGAGAGCCAGCCGAGCGCTGCCTGGGGGAGGGCGATCAGCGGGCGGAAGCCGCGCCGCCAGCGATCGAGCGCCGGCATGTTGAGCGCGGCAAGGCGCGCCAGCTCGGCCAGATCGTCACAGTCGAACCACTCCTCGGTGTAGGCCTCGGCGACTCCCAGCGAGCCTCGCAGCAGCGAGCGATAGAAGCGTGGGTCGTGGACGGTCAGCACAACCGCCGGCCCGCCGGGGGCGCTCTCACCGAACTGCAGGCCGCGCTCACCTTCGAGGATCGTGAGCCTGCCGTGGCGCGTGCGCCGCAGCAGGGGCAACACGATCGACCGAGCGACCCGGCCGGTGGGGCGGCTGGGGTGCTCACGGCTGGGGAGCCGCATCACTGGTGCAGGGTGAGGGCGACCGGCATGTCCCTGATACGGGCGCTGGCTCTTATCGGTTCAATCGCCGACGCTCGTCCGCGCAGCTTACGAGCTTGTGTAGACGCGCACCCAGTCGACGAGCATCGTCGCCGAAGCGGTGCTTGCCGCGGGCGGCCAGCCGCCGGTGGCGAGGTCGAGCAGCAACCGGTAGTTGCCCTGGTCGAATTCCCAGGTCGAGCCCGGACTGAGGCTGCTCGGTGCCGCGGAGGCGAACGGCGTGCCGTCGATCGTCCAGGTGATCAGCCCGGGAGCCCAGGTGACGCCGTAGACATGGAAGCCGGTGCTGAGGTCGCCGAGCGACTGCTCGTAAGACTGCCACTGCTGCTGGTTGGTGCCGCCGAGCGGACCGTGCAGGTCGAAGTAGTCCGCGGTCGGGGAGGCCCCGAACTCTGGCGCTTCGAGCACGTCTAGCTCGCCGCAGTTGCTCGGGCTGCACACCGAGCCGCCGGCGGTCGTGCTCTGGTAGAGCCAGAAGCCGCCCCACAGCCCCTGGCCCGCCGGCAGCTTGATGCGCGCATCGAGCTCCTCGCCGACGTGGAAGGTCACGCTCGGCAGCGTCTCGACCTGCGCGGTCGTATAGGTGCCGTTGCCCGAGCGCAGCGCCGTGATCGCGAGGTCGCCGTTGCCGTCCAGCGCCGCATTGGCGAGGCTGGCGGTGTCAACCGAGCAGTCGCTGGTGCCGCAGGACGGGCCGGTGTCGTAGACCCAATTGGAATCCGGGGCCGTCCCCGCGGCGCCGGTGAACTCCTCGTCCCAGAGAATCTTCGTGTACGTCGATGAGTAGGGCGGGTTGGGCGGCGGCGGCGGCGGCGTGCTCGGAGGCGTCGGCGTCGGCGTTGGGGTCGGCGGCGGCGTGGTGGTTGTGGTGGTGGTCGTGGTCGTGTTGCCGTTGCTCGTGGTCGTCGTGGTCGCCTTCGGCTTGGAGATCACGCCCTTGAGGATCAGCGAGGCCCGCACCTGCACGGCCGGCGCGTCGTTGACGGTGCGGATCGTCAGCTCCGAGCCGGTCAGCTTCAGCGTGTAGTAGACGCGCGCCCCCCACCAGGGGTCGGCGCGCACGGACTGCATCGGCCGGCCGGTGAGGTAGATGTCGACGACGCGCGAGTGCTTGCCTCGGGAGCGCACCCAGACGATCACCTCGTACTTCCCGATCGAAGCCGGGTGGATGATCAGCGTCGCAGTCCGCGACGCCGTGTGGGCGGCAGGCTGTTGTGCGTTCGCGCTCGCGGCCGTCGCGCCCGCCCCGGCCAGGGCCAGAACCGAGAGCACGACCACCCGCGCACGCCAGCGCCGCAGAATGCTGTGGCCCGCCATTGCGGCAGGATTGTACCCACCGTCGACAAATGTTCGGGTTTTCCTTTTCGCCGCAAGAAAACGCCCGGAAACGCGGGCTCGCAAGATCTCGTTCATCGGGCCGCGTCCTCGCGTGAGGCACGCGAGTGCGCTCGCCGCGCGCGTCCGAGCAGCGGCGCGCCGCTCGGATTGGGGAAGTAGCGCGCCCCCTTGAGATGCAGCGCCAGCCCGTTGGCGTAGATCTGGCGGACGGTCCGCAGCGTCAGCAGCGGGTAGCGCGCGAGCAGCGCTGCGAGCGCTCGCGGCGTCAGCCGGCGCTGGCGGAGCGAGAGCGTGGCGTCGAAGACGACAGCGCCGTCGCGCTCGCTCTCGATGTGCGCGATCAGGCGCTCACCCGGTGGCGTGAGGCGCCACGAGTAGCTGTGGTCCATACCCATGAACGGTGAGACGTGGAACTCCTTTTCAAAGCGTCCGCGCATGATCGAGCCGGCTGGACGGTCGTTGGCCAGGACGTAGGCATGCCGCTCGCCCCAGGGGGTGTTGGTGACCTCGGCGACGATCGCCTGCACGCGCTGCGCGCCCGCCTCGTAGCAGTAGTAGAAGCTGACCGGGTTGAAGCAGTGCCCGAGATAGCGCAGGTTGGTCAGCAGCCTGATCGGTCCCGCCGGGCGCGCGCCCGTGCGCGCGGCGACAAGCGCGCGGATCTCCTCGGCCAGCGGCCGGGACGGGTCGCCGAGGTGGTCGCTGCGCCGGAACTCCGCGAGCGCGCGCCCGCGGGCGGAAGCGATCCGATAGTGGTCGAAAAGGGCGGGCAGTTCGTCGAGGTCCAGGTAGACCATGAACAGAGTCGTGCGCAGTTGGTGGGGGACGGGACCGTAGCGGCGGTGTCGGATCCAGCCGCGGTAGAGGCAGCTCGACGCCGGCGAGCTCGAGCTCGACGCCGGCGAGCTCACAGCCCCGCCACCGCGCGCAGCGCCGAGACGACGCCGTCCTCGTGAAAGCCCCAGCCCCAGTAGGCGCCGCAGTAGCGTGTGCGCCGCGCGGGCGAGATCTCGTCCTGGCGGGCCTGCGCCGCGACGGCGGCCTCCGTATAGACCGGGTGGGCGTAGTCGAAGGTCGCGATCACCTTGGCGGGGTCGATCCGATCGGACAGATTCAGCGTCACGCAGAAGTCCTCGGGAGCGTCGAGGCGCTGGAGGTGGTTGAGGTAGTAGGTCACCGTCGTCGCCGGCCGCGGCCGCGCGAAGAGGTGGTAGTTCCAGGCCTGGCGGGCGTCGCGGCGGCGCGGCAGCAGCGCCGCGTCGGTGTGCAGCACCGCCTCGTTGCGCTGGTAGGGGAAGCTCCCGAGCAGCTCGCGCTCGCGCTCGGAGGGGTCCTCGAGCAGCGCCAGCGCCTGGTCGGCGTGGCAGGCGATGACGACCTCGTCGAAGCGCTCGCTGCCGCCGCCTGCCAGCGCCAGCGCGACGCCGTCCTGCTCGCGCCGCAGCGAGCGCACCGGCGAGGCGAGGCGGATGCGGTCGGAGAACGGACGGCTCAGCGCCTGCACGTAGCGGTGTGAGCCGCCGGCGACCGTCTGCCAGCGCGGGCGGTCGCGGAAGCCCAGCATCCCGTGGTTGGCGAAGAACTCGGCGAGGAAGCGCACCGGGAAGCTCCACATCGAGGCCGGGTCGGCGGACCACACGGCCGAGGCCTGGGGGACGATCAGCCGCTCGATGAACCAGCGCGAGTAGCGGCCCTCATCGACGAACTGGCCGAGCGAGCGGCGCTCGCCGGCGCCGGCGGCGGTGACGGCGGCCAGCGCGCGGTTGAAGCGGACCAGGTCGGCGAGCATCCGCCAGAAGGCCGGGCGGCGGAGGTTGGCACGCTGCGCGAAGACGCCGCGGGGGGTCCCCGCGTACTCGAAGTCCTCGTCCTCGCCCTTGACCGAGAAGCCCATGTGGCTCGGCGCCAGCGCGACGCCGCAGGCCGACAGGATCTCGCGAAAGCGCGGGTAGTTGCGGTCGTTGAGCACGATGAAGCCGGTGTCGAGGTGCCAGGTGCCGCTCGGGCGCTCGACGGTGACGGTGTTGGCGTGCCCGCCTAGGTGGCGGCCCGCCTCGAACAGCGTGACCTCGTGGCGGCCGTGGAGACGGTGGGCGGCGACGAGCCCGGAGACGCCGCCGCCGACGATCGCGATCCTCATCGGGCACCCGCTGAGCAGGGGAGTGAGCGCTCGCGGCGAACCATCGTTGCGAAGCGTAGTTACGTGGCCCGCGCGACCGCGGATCACGACCATCGTTGGAGGAAGTGGGAAACGGACCGTCGAATGACAACGACACTGATGAAGAGACAAGCCGAGGAGATGACCGCGGCCAACGGGCACGCCGAGGAGCCGCAGACGCTCTCGAGCTACATCCAGTCGCGCTTCGACGAGTGCTCGCGCTCGCAGAAGGACGTCGCCCAGTACATCATCGATCACCTCGATGAGGCCGCCTTCCAGACGGCCGAGGAGCTCGCGCGGCGAGCGAACACCTCGAGCTCGACCGTCGTGCGCTTCTCGCAGGCGCTCGGCTTCGTCGGCTTCCCCGAACTGCAGCGGGCCGCGCGCGAGGAGTACAAGCGCGCCCACGCCGCGCCGGCCGAGTCATCCTCGCCGCTCTTCTCGATCGAGCGCACCGAGTTCGAGACGGCCGTCGCCGCCGACTACGCCAACGTGGAGGAGAGCGCGCGCAAGGCCAGCCGCGCGACGATCGAGCGCGCGATCGCCGCGATCGCCGGCGCCGAGCGGATCGTGATCGCCGGCACCGACCAGATGGCGTTCTTCGCGAGTTACCTGCGCCACCTGCTGATGCTGCTCGACCTGCGCGCCGAGCTGGTGGCGAGCCCCTCCCAGGAGGCGCTCAGCCGCCTCGGCCGGATCGACTCCGAGACGCTCGTGATCGCGCTTTCGGCCGGGCGCCCGCACGCGCTGGTCGTGCGCGCGATGAAGCTGGCGCGCCACCGCAAGGCGCTGACGATGGCGATCACCGACGCAACCCTCTCGGAGGTCGCCAAGCTCGCCCAGATCAAGCTCTACTACTCCTCCAACAGCCCTGCGTACGTGCGTTCGCACACCGCGCTGCTGAGCATGCTGCAGGCGCTCGCCTACGGCGTCTACTCGCGCGACGAGGAGCAGTACGCGGACCGCATCAAGGCCTTCCGCTTGAAATAGCCCGCCGGCGTGCCGATGCCTCTGTTGGCGGCACGCCGATCGGCTACGCTCCGCTCAGCGGCGGGCGCAGGCGGGGTGGCGGGGCTGTCGCCTGCGGCCGCGACGGCCGGCGAGTGAGATGATCGTCTCCAAGACCCCACTGCGCGTCAGCTTCGCCGGCGGTGGCAGCGACCTGCCCGACTTCTACGAGCGCCACGGCGGCGCCGTGGTCTCGACCGCGATCGACAAGTGGATCCGCGTGATCGTCTCGCGACGCTTCGAGGGCGACATCCGCGTCGCCTACTCGCGTACCGAGACCGTCGAGCGCGCCGACCAGGTCGAGCATGAGCTGGTGCGCGAGGCGCTGCGCGTGACCGGCCTGCCGCGCGGCCTCGACATCGTCACGCTCGCCGACGTGCCCTCGCGCGGCACCGGCCTGGGCTCCTCGAGCGCCGTGCTGGTCGGGCTGCTGTCGGCGCTCTACGCCTTCCAGGGGATCCAGCGCTCGCCCGCCGCGCTGGCCGAGCAGGCGTGCGAGATCGAGATCGAGGTGCTCGGCAAGCCGATCGGCTGCCAGGACCAGTACGCCGTCGCCTTCGGCGGCTTCAACCTGATCGAGTTCCTGCCCGCCGGCGCGGGCGTGCGCGTGCGCCCGATCATCGCGCCGGCGCAGACGCTCGAGCGGCTGCACAGCCGCCTGATGCTCTTCTACACGGGCCGCCAGCGCGCCGCCGCCGACGTGCTCGCGCAGCAGCGTGACGCGGTCCGCGACGGCAGCGCGCTCGAGGCGCTCGGTGCGATGCGCGACCTCGCCTACGAGCTGCGAGACGCGCTCGGCGAGGGCGACATCGACGCCTTCGGCTCGATCCTGCACCGCAACTGGGAGCTCAAGCGCACGCTTGCCGAAGCGATCAGCGACCCCGAGCTCGACGCGCTCTACGCCCGCGCGCTCGCGGCGGGCGCGAGCGGCGGCAAGCTGCTCGGCGCCGGGCGCGGCGGCTTCCTGCTGTTCCTGGCGGCGCCCGAGCGTCACGCCGCCGTCCGCGCGGCGCTCCGCGAGCTGCGCGAGACGCCGTTTCGCTTCGCCGCCAACGGCTCGCACATCCAGCTCTTCGAGGACGCCGACCGGTGAGTGCGGGCGCCGAAGGCCAGATTGTGGCGGCAGCGGTCGACGACTACCTCGACCGCCTGCACACCGCGATCGACGGGCTCCCGCGCGAGCGCCTCGCAGAGCTCGCGCAGACCCTGCTAGGCGCCTACCGCAACGACAAGCAGGTCTTCACGATCGGCAACGGCGGCAGCTCCTCCACCGCGAGCCACATCGCGGCCGACCTCGCCAAGAACACGACCGGGCCGAACATGCGGCGCTTTCGCATCACGAGCCTGGGCGACAACGCCGCGATCGTGACCGCGCTCGCCAACGACCTCGGCTACGAGCACATCTTCAGCGAGCAGCTCGTCAACCTGATCCGCGCGGGCGACGTGCTGCTCGCCGTCTCGGCCAGCGGCAACTCGCCCAACATCGTCAACGCGATCCGCTACGCGCGCCAGCAGAGCGCGCACGTCGCGGCGCTGCTGGGTTTCGACGGCGGCCTCGCCGCGACGCTCGCCGACAACGCGATCATCGTGCCCTCGCGCGACTTCGGGATCGTCGAGGACCTGCACCTCGCGATCAACCACATCCTCGTCGAGCACTTCCGCGCCTACCTGGCCTCGGCCCCGGCCTGGGTCTCCTAGCGAATCCCTCCCCGGGGTTTCGGGGTGGTGCATGCACCACCCCGCGGGGCGGCGCATGCGCCGCCCCGAAAAGCCGATCCGGCTAAGGAGTCGCTCCGCGGCGGGGGATCGCGCCGTCACCGCCGCGGCGGCGAAGCGTCAGCCGGCCGCGCGCGTAGCCGGCGGTCGTGTAGGCGAGCCCGGCGAGGATCGCCCCGGCCCGCGCGGCGGCGCCGCGGTCGCCGCGGAGGGCGCCGGCGAGCCCGCGCGCGACGCCCGCCGGGAGCACCCGCCGCGTGTAGCGGCGCTCTGACTCGAGGCCCGCCCGCGAGCCGGTGGCGAGCACCATCGAGGCCTTCGCGACGCCCTCGTTGAAGCAGCGCGCGCGGAAGTAGGCCCAGCTCGCGCGCGCCGCGCTGACGCTGTGGGTGACGCCCGCAGCGGGCCAGTAGAGCCAGACTCCGCCGGGCATGAGCTGCTGGCCGCGGATGCAGAAGTCGGTCTCCTCGAGGCGGCCGAGGTCCTCGCGAAAACCGCCCAGCGCCTCCATCACCTCGCGGCGCACCGACATGTTGGCGCCGATCATGTTGCGCACTGCCGACGGCGCGGTCGGCAGGCCGCGGTAGCTGCAGCCGACCGTCCAGAGGAACTCATCCGGAAACCAGCGCGGGCGCCCGCCGCGCCAGTCCGGGCGGATCGCGCCGCCGACCCCGAGCACCTCCGCCCTTGCGTAGGGCGCAAGCAGCTGCTCGAGCCAATCGGGGTCGGCTGCCGCGTCGTCGTCCAGGAAGGCGACGATCGGCGCGGTGGTGGCCAGTGCGCCGCTGTTGCGTGCCCCGGCGAGCCCCGGCCGCTGCGCGTTGTCGACGACGCTCGCGCCAACGAGCTCGCGGGCGGCGCGCGCGAGCAGCCCCGGGTTGTGATCGACGGCGACGACGACCTCGCGCGGGCGCCGCGTCTGGCGCTGGGCCGACCGGACGGCGCGGACGAGGTCATCCCAGCGCTCATCGGAATAGGCGCAGATCACGACCGAGGCCTCCAGCGGCTGGGTCGCGGTGGTGCTCGGCGCGGGCTGCTCTGACACGGCCGGCGAAGCGCTCAGAGCGCGACGCGCGCGCGCTCGAGGTCGCCGGGCGTGCCGACGTCGAGCACCGGCGCCGCCAGCATGTGGACGGCGAGAAGCTCGCCGCGGGCGAGCGCCGCCGGGAAGAGGTCGTGGCCGAAGTCACTGGCGACCCCCGGGGCGAGCGTCGCGACCAGCTCCGGCTCGACCACATAGAGGCCGGCGTTGACGAGGCCGCGCGTCCCCGGCGCGAAGTCGCCGTGCTCGACGAAGCCGTTGATGCGCCCGCTCGCATCGACGCTGATCACGCCCTTGCCCTCGAGCGCGTCGCTCTCGTAGACGGCGAGCGTCGCGAGCGCGCCGCGCTCGCGGTGGGCGCGCACGAGCGGCTCCAGCGGCTCCTCGAAGAGGACGTCTCCGTAGAGCACGATGAACGCGCGCTCGCCGAGCTGCGCCAGCGCGTTGCGCACGCCGCCGGCGGTGCCGAGCAGCTCGGGCTCGACGAGGACGACCAGCTCGGGCCCACCCGCCGACCTATACTCCCGCGCGAAGCACTCGATCGCCTCGGAGAGATGATGCGCGTTGACGACAACCCGCCGCACGCCATTGGCGTGCAGGTACCGCAGCTGGCGGGCGAGCAGCGGCTCTCCGCCGATCTCGACGAGTGCCTTGGGGACGCCCAGGCCGAGCTGTGCCAGCCGCGTGCCGCGGCCGGCGGCGAGGACCATCGCGTTCATCGGCGCAGCCTAGTGGGCCGTCCCGAAACGTTCCACCGCAAACGTCGGCGTCTGGACGCCGCCTGGCGGCGTCCTTCGTCGCGGCAAGGGCAACCAGCCTTGCCCGCTCCCTGCGTCGTTGCCAGACGACGGCAGCCACTCGCCGTTTCCGGCACGACGTTCCGGGAAGGCCCACTAGCGCCATGTTGACCGTCGAGGACCTCGTCGGTGCGCTCGAGCTCGAGCTCGCGGCCGGCCAGCGCGGGGCAGGCGCCCCGATCCGCTGGGTCCACGTCTCCGAGCTCGCCGATCCCACGCCGTGGCTTTCCGGCGGCGAGCTGTTGCTCAGCACGGGCATGCAGCTGCTGGAGGAAGGGGCGCAGCGCGCGTACGTGCGCCGGCTTGTAGAACACCACCTCGCCGGGCTTGGGATCGGTGTCGGCTTCGCCCACGAGCAGCTCCCGGCCGCGCTCGTCGAGGAGGCGGCCGCGCTCGAGTTCCCGCTCTTCGCGGTGCCCTACGAGATGCCCTTCATCGCGATCACCGAGCGCGCCTTCGGCAGCCTCCTCAGCGAGCAGCTCGACGTGCTCCAGCGCGCCGTCGCGATCCAGCGTCGCATGGAGCGGCTCGTGCTCGACGAGCGCAGCCTCGCGGAGGTCGTGCGCGGCCTCGCCAACGCGATCGGCGCCACCGTGATGGTGCTCGACGGCTCCGGCCGCACGCTCGCGGCGCACGCCTTCCGCCGCGAGCTCGACCCGACGCTGGTCGCGACGCTGCGGGAGGAGGTCGTTACGCGTGCGCGCAGCGCCTCTCAGCGCGGCTTCATGCCGCAGATCTCCGAGCTCGCCGGGCGCGCGATCGCGCTGCCGGTGCCGAGCGGCTCACAGGCGACGGCCAGCTCGTGGCTGATCGCCGTGCCCGAGAGCGACAGCGTCGCTGAGTTCGAGCGCTTCCTCGCCCACCACGCCGTGATGGTCGTGGCGCTGGCGCAGATGCGCGAGCGCGTCGTCAGCGAGACCGAGCGCCGCCTCGCCGGCGACGTCCTCAGCCTCGTGCTCGGCGGGCGCATCAACGCCGAGGACATCGCGGTGCGCCTGGCGCCGTTCGAGATCGCCGGCGAGGCAGCCGTGCTGCTGCTGGCCGTCGAGCAGCCCGAGGCGCTCGAGGCCGAGCTTGGGCGCATCCTCGGAGAGCTCGGCGCGAAGGCGCTCGTCGCCACCGTGCCGACCGCGCGCCGGCGCCTGCTCTGCGCGGTGCTCGCTGGTGTTGCCGACCCGCTCGCGCTCGCCGCGAGCGCACGCGATCAACTCGCCGCCGGCGGCCACTCCGCCAGAGCGGCGGTCAGCCAGCGCGCGCCCGTCCATGCGCTACGGCGGAGCTTCCACGAGGCGCGCTGCGCGCTCGAGATCGGCGGGCTCGCGAATGGCTCCGCGCCCGCCGTCGCCTCCGCCGAGGATCTCGGCGCCTACCGGCTGCTGCTCTCGCTGCAGGATGACGACGGCCTGCGCCAGTACTGCGACGACGTGCTGACGCCGATCGAGCGCTCGCGCACCGGCAACAGCGAGGAGCTGCTGCGCTCGCTCGAGGCCTTTCTCGAGCACAACGGCAGCTGGGAGGCCGCGGCCCGCGCGCTCTTCTGTCACCGCCACACGCTGCGCTACCGCATCTCGCGGATCGAGGAGCTCACCGGTCGCCGGCTCGACCGAGTCGAGAACCGCATCGAGTTCTGGCTTGCACTGCGCGGCCGCGAGCTGCTCGGCGGCGTCGGGAGCCACGCGGAATGACACCGGACGGCACACAGCGCATCGACAACGAGGAGGAGCAGTGATCGTCGGCATCCCCACCGAGACAAAGGCGGACGAGTACCGCGTGTCGATGGCACCCGCCGGCGTCCGTGAGCTGACCGACCGCGGCCACGAGGTGCTGGTGCAGCAGGGCGCCGGGCTCGGCGCCGGCTTCGACGACGCGCACTATGCGGCGCAGGGGGCCCTGATCGCGGCCGACGCAGACGCAGTGTTCGCAGGCGCCGAGATGATCGTCAAGGTCAAGGAGCCGCTCGACGCTGAGGTGGCACGCCTGCGTCCCGGCCAGGTCCTCTTCACCTACCTGCACCTGGCGCCCGCGCCGGCACTGACACGCGTGCTGTGCGAGTCCGGCGCGATCGCGATCGCCTACGAGACGGTCGAGGACCGCAATGGACGCCTGCCGCTGCTCGCGCCGATGTCGGAGATAGCGGGGCGCCTGGCGACCCAGGCCGGCGCGTTCATGCTGCAGAAGCCGCTCGGCGGCCGGGGCGTCCTGCTCGGCGGCGTGCCTGGCGTCGCCGCCGCCAACGTGATGATCATCGGTGGCGGCAGCGTCGGCGTCCACGCGGCATCCGTTGCGATCGGGATGGGCGCCGACGTCTTCATCTTCGACGTCTCGGTCGACCGGCTGCGTGAGCTCGAGCTGCTGTTCGGTGGCCGCTGCTCGACGGTCTACTCCTCGACGCTCGCGATCGAGGAGCTGCTGCCCCGCACCGATTTGGTGATCGGGGCGGTGCTCGTCGTCGGTGACCGCGCGCCCTTCGTGATCCGCGCCAACCAGCTGGCGTTGATGCGCCCAGGCACGGTAATGGTCGATGTCGCGATCGACCAGGGCGGGTGCTTCGAGACCTCGCGGCCGACGACCCACCACGATCCCACCTTCGAGCTCGACGGCATCATCCACTACTGCGTCACGAACATGCCTGGGGCGGTGCCCGTGACCTCGACCAACGCGCTCGCCAACGCGACGCTGCCCTACGTGCTGGCGCTCGCCGACCGTGGCGTCGTCGAGGCGGTCAGACTCGACCCGGGCCTGCGCCTCGGCGTCAACGTCGCCGCCGGCGTGCCGACCCACCCTGCCGTGGCGCGCAGCGTCGGTGAAGAATGTGTCGACGTCGAAACCGCGCTCGCCGCGGCCACCGTATAGCCGGAGCGAGAGCCACCAACGAGAGGAACCCGATGCGCACGCTTGAGAACTTCATCGACGGTCACTTCCGGCCGGCCCAGGGCGGCGCCAGCGAGCCGGTGCTCAACCCGGCAACAGGCGAGGAGATCGCGCAGGCGCCGCTTTCGCAGGCGGCCGATGTCGACGCGGCGGTCGCAGCCGCGGCGCGCGCCTTCGAGAGCTGGTCGCAGACAACGCCGGCCGCGCGCGCCGAGGCCCTGCTCGGGCTTGCGTCATCGATCGAGGAGCACGCCGAGGAGCTCGCGCGCGAGGAGGCGATCAACGCCGGCAAGCCGATGCATGCGGTGCTGAGCGACGAGATCGGTGTGATGGCCGACAACCTGCGCTTCTTCGCGGGCGCGGCGCGCTGCATGGAGGGCAAGGCGGCCGGCGAATACATGGACGGGCACACCTCGATCATCCGCCGTGAGCCGGTCGGCGTCGTCGGCCAGATCACGCCCTGGAACTACCCGCTGATGATGGCCGTCTGGAAGATCGGCCCCGCGTTGGCGACCGGTAATACGATCGTGCTCAAGCCAGCCGAGACAACGCCGGTAACGACATTGCGCCTCGCCGAGCTCGCGACGCAGTGGCTGCCGGCGGGCGTCTTCAACGTCGTCTGCGGGCACGGCGACCCGGCGGGCCAGGCGCTGGTCGAGCATCCGGACGTCGCGATGGTCTCGCTGACGGGCTCGGTCGAGACCGGCAAGCGGATCGCCGCCGCGGCGGCTGCGACGCTCAAGCGCGTCCACCTCGAGTTGGGCGGCAAGGCGCCCGTGATCGTCTTCGACGACGTCGAGCTCTCCTCGGCGCTGGAGACGATCGCCGGCACCGGCTACTACAACGCCGGCCAGGATTGCACCGCCGCGACGCGCGTGCTGGCGAGCGAGGCTGTCTATGACGAGGTCGTCGCCGGGCTCGCCGAGCAGGCCTCGGGCTACGTCCTCGGTGACACCCTGTCCGCCGACACGACGCTCGGCCCGCTCAACTCCGCGCGCCAGCGCGAGCGCGTCGAGGGGCTGCTGGAGCGGCGCTCGGCGAGCGCGGAGCTCGTCACGGGCGGCGTGGCGCCAGAGCGCCCCGGCTTCTTCCTCGAGCCCGCGGTCGTCGCCGGCGTCGCCCAGGACGACGAGCTGATCCAGCGCGAGATCTTCGGGCCGGTGATCACGGTCCAGCGCTTCCGCGACGAGGCGCAGGCGATCGCCTGGGGCAACGGAACTCCGTACGGGCTGGCCGCCTCGGTCTGGACTCGCGACGTCAGCCGTGCGCTGCGGGTCTCGAAAGCGCTGCGTTTCGGTTGCGTCTGGATCAACGACCACATCCCGCTCGTCAGCGAGATGCCCCACGGCGGCTTCAAGCAGTCCGGTTACGGCAAGGACCTCTCGATGTACGCGCTGGAGGACTACACCGTCGTCAAGCACGTGATGGCGAACATCGAGTTCTAGATGTAGTTCCTGATCACGTTGTTCCGGGGTCAGAGCGGCGGCAGCGCGCTCGGCGCCGGCGTGCGAAGGGCGTCGGCGAGAAGTGTCAGGTAGCGCTCCCAATTTGGCCGCGCCGCGGCGCCCCACGCGGTCGTTCCGACCATGCGGACGAGGATGTGCAGCTCGCTCGGCTGCAGGTCGCGGCGCACCTGGCCGGCGTCCTGGGCGCGGGCGAACAGCGCTCCGA
>DATNHQ010000026.1:0-14963 GCA_035604915.1 Solirubrobacteraceae bacterium | reverse complement strand
GCCAGCTCGGCGCGCGCGTCCAGCAGCACTTCGAGATCCACGTCGACGGCCTCCGGAGGTGTATGACGAGCCTACAAGCTTTCCGATAGGGTCGAGCGATGAGCGACCTTGCCGTCGGCATCGTCGGGCTCGGGAACATGGGCGGGCGCATCGCGACGCGGATCCAGGCAGGCGGGCTGAGCCTGCTCGGCTACGACAGCGATCCCGAGCGGGCACCGGCGCTGGGGATCGCCGCGGCGGCGACGCTCGGCGAGCTCGTGGCGGCGGTTGACCTGGTGGCACTTTCGCTGCCCGACAGCAGCGTGGTCGAGGCGGTCGTGCGTGGCGACGGCGGCATCCTCGCCGCCGCGCGCGCGGGGCAGATCGTGGTCGACCTCGGCACCTCGAGCCCCAGCTCGACCAGGGAGCTCGCCGCCGAGCTTGCCCAGCGCGGCGTGGCGATGCTCGACGCGGGCATCTCGGGCGGCGCCGCCGCAGCCGAGAAGGGCACGCTGACGATCATGGTCGGGGGCGAGGCGGAGCCGCTCGAGGCGGTGCGCGGTGTGCTAACGACCTTCAGCCAGAAGGTCTTCCACATGGGAGCGGTCGGCTCGGGCCACGCCACCAAACTGCTCAACAACTTCCTCAACGCGGTGACGCTGGCGGCGACCGCGGAGGTGATGGTCGCGGCGCGCATGGCAGAGCTCGACCTGGCGCAGGTGCTCGAGGTGATCAACGCGAGCAGCGGCGTCAGCTTCGCGAGCCTCAACCGCTTCCCCTCGATCATCGAGGGCGACTATCTCGAGGGCGGCCTCACGAACCGCCTGATGCTGAAGGACGTAACGCTCTACGTGGACATGCTGCGTGAGCTGGGCGCGCCGAGCCTGAACGTCGCGGGCCCGCTGGCGTCGTTCGGCCTCGCCCTCGGCCTGGGCTACGGCGACCTCATCAGCAACCGCGTCGTCGACGCGATCGGCGACGTCGCCGGCGGCGTGCGCGTGAGCGCGGGCTAGCGCATGGGCGGGGCGTTGCGCGCGGGATCGACGGTGGCCTTCATCGGCCTGGGCAGGATGGGGCTGCCGATGGTGCGCAGGCTCGCCGCGGCGGGCTACAACGTGCGCGGCTACGACCTCTCCGAGCAGGCGCGCGACGAGCTGGCGGCGATCGCGGGGGCGCAGGCCGCCGACTCCGCGCAGGCCGCCGCCGCCGGCGCCGACGTGGTCGTGCTGATGCTGCCGTCATCCGCGGTGGTCGGTGCGGTGCTGCTCGATGACGGCCTGCTCGAGGCGCTCGCGGCGGGCGTCGCGCTGATCGACATGAGCTCCTCGGAGCCGCTGCAGACGCGCGCGCTCGCCCCGCGCGCAGCTGCCCGCGGCGTCAACTTCGTCGACGCGCCGGTGTCCGGGGGGGTCCGCGGAGCGATCGCTGGCTCGCTGACGATCATGGCCGGCGGTGACGAGGAGGCGGTGGAGGCGTGCCGGCCGCTCTTGGAGACGCTCGGCACGACGGTGCGCCACGTCGGGCCGGTCGGCGCGGGCCACGCGCTGAAGGCGCTCAACAACCTGCTCTCGGCGGTGCACCTGCTCGCGAGCTGCGAGGCGCTCGCAATCGGACGCGGCTTCGGGCTCGACCCGCACGTGCTGGTTGAGACGATCAACGTCTCCACCGGCCGCAGCGCCTCGACCGAGCGCAAACTGCCGGAGTTCATCCTGACCGGGTCCTACGACGCGGGCTTCGCGCTCTCGCTGATGGTCAAGGACATCGCCATCGCGGTGTCGCTCGGCGAGCAGCTCGGGATCGAGCCGGCGCTCGGAGCGCGCGCGCTCGAGCTGTGGCGCGAGGCCGCGGGCGCGCTGGGAGCCGACGCCGATCACACCGAGATCGCGCGCTGGGTCGACGCGCGGGCCGCCGCGGGGGCGGGGCGGTGAGCTACGAGATCGTCGCGGTCCGCTACGGCACGGTCCGCTCGCAAAAGAGCGAGCTGTTCTACCGCTACCAGGCCTACGGCGAGCCCGACGCGAGCCAGGACATGGACTTCTTCTTCTACGTCCTGCGCCGCGGCGAGGAGGTGATCGTCATCGACACCGGCTTCCGCCCGGCCGCGGCGGCGCCGCGCGGGCGCGAGTGCCTGACGCCCCCGGCGCAGGCGCTTGCCCGCCTCGGCATCGATCCGGCGCGCGTCAAGCGCCTGCTCATCACGCACCTGCACTGGGACCACATCGGCAACGTCGAGCTGTTCGAAGCGGCGGAGCTGTTCGTGCCCGCCGCCGAGCTCGAGTTCTGGTCCGCGCCGATCTCGCGCAACGTGCAGTTCTGGGCGCACGTGGACCCCGAGGGGGTCGCATTGATCGAGGGCGCCTGGCGCGCGGGGCGGGTAGCGGTCACCGGCGAGCAGCAGGAGATCGCGCCCGGGCTGCGCACGATCACGGTCGGCGGCCACTCGCCCGGCCAGCAGGTGCTCGTCGTCGACACCGCCTCCGGTCCGGTGGTGCTCGCCTCCGACGCCGTCCACCTCTACGAGGAGCTCGAGCTCGAGCGTCCCTTCAGCGTGATGGTGAACCTGCGCGAGATGTACGAGGGCTACGCGCTGCTCAAGCGGCTGCGAACTGAGGGGGCGAGCATCGTCCCCGGCCATGACCCGCTCGTCACCGAGCGCTACCCCGACCTCGGCGGCGACGCCGCCGGGCTGGCATTCCAACTCGCCTGACGGAGGACGGATGACGTGAGAGGACTCGCCGAGAAGGTCGCAATCGTCACCGGCGGCGCCAGCGGGATCGGCGCGGCCACCGCGCGGCGGCTCTCCGCCGAGGGCGCCGCGGTGCTCGTCGCCGACCGCGACGGCGATCGCGCTGCGGCGGTCGCGGCGTCGCTGGACGGGCCGGCGCTCGGCCTCGCCGTCGACGTTGCCAGCGAGGCCGAGGTCGAGGCGCTGATCGAGCGCGCAGTCGAGCGCTTCGGGCGGGTCGACCTCCACCACCTCAACGCCGGTATCCCGGGCTCGGCGGCCCCGTTCGAGGAGCTGACGCTCGAGGACCTCGATCGCGTGCTCGACGTCAACCTGCGCGGCGTCTTTCTCGGCCTGCGCGCGGCGTTTCGCCAGTTCGCGCGACAGCCGGCCGGCGGCGCGATCGTGGTCACGGCCTCGATCGGGAGCCTGCGCGGGAGCTCGGACCTGATCCCCTACCACGCCTCCAAGCACGGTGTCCTCGGTCTGATGCGCTGCGCCGCGGTGCATGGCGCCGACCGCGGCGTGCGCGTCAACGCGATCGCCCCCGGGATCGTCCTGACGGGGCTGTTCGCCGCGAGCGGCGCCGGCCCCGGCGGGGCGTCGGACTGGGAGAAGCGGGCGAGCATCGCGCCCGCACGCCGTCCCGGGACGCCCGAGGAGGTCGCCGACCTCGTCGCCTTCCTGCTCAGCGAAGAGGCGGGCTTCCTGACCGGGGAGGTCATCTCGATCGACGGCGGTGCGACCGCCATGAACCCGCTGCGACCGTCGGGCCAGCGGATTGGGCTCTGAGGCCGGGCGCTCGGCGCGCTAGGAGGCGAGCGCCTCGGCGCTCGCGGCGGCCGTTGACGCCTTGACCGCCTCGATGCCGGTCGTCGCGGCCTGGTCGAGGTGCGCCACGCAGGCCGCCGCGGCGGCGTCGCCATCGCGCGCCGCGACGGCGTCATAGAGGCGGTGCATCTCCTCGACGGCGCGTTGCGGGCGCCCGGGCTGCGACAGCGACGCCGCGCGCAGCATCCGCACGCGCGCCTGCAGGCCGCCCAGAATCGAGCGGATCGCCTGGCTGGCGGCGCCGTCGAGCAGCACGTCGTAGATCGCGTCCTTGGCTCGCAGCAGCGTGAGCGTGTCTGCGCTCTCGAGCACGACGGCCTCGAATCCGTCGACGGCCTCGCGCAGTGCCGCGAGCTGCTCGGCGGAGGCGCGCTCGACGAAGCGGCGCGCGGCGAGCGCCTCGAGCGAGGCGCGCACGTCGTAGAGATCGGCGGCCTCCTCGGGCGTCGGAACGACGACGATCGCGCCCCGCTGGGGAATCGTCGTCACCAGTCCCTCGGCGTCGAGCTCCCGCAGGACCTCGCGGATCGTCGTCCGCGAGACCCCGATCTGCTCGATCAGCTCGCGCTCGATCAGGCGCTGGCCCGGCTTGTAGCGAAAGTCGAGGATCGCGTTGCGGACGATCTCGAGCACCTGGTCGCGAAGCGGCGCCGCCACGCGCCCGACGCGCATCGATGCCTCGGGGGCGGGCTCGAGGAACGGATGCTCGGCCATCGGGCTCGGAGTATTGCACTCCCGTGAGCCGGAGCGATCGTATGACCGTCGGTTGATAGCATGCATGGCCGCAGCCGGTCGACGCGCCCAGCGCCGCCTCGAGCATCGGGGACGCGGCGTGGGGGGCGCCGTCCGGTGGCATCGCTGCCCTCGCCGCCCGGCTGCACCAAAGCCGAGGCGCGCGAGGGTGAGCGAGGGCATCTCCCGGCGGTGGTGGCGGCGGCGCGGCACGTGCGGGGCGGCGCGCGGGCGGCGCGCACGGGCGGGCGGGTGGCGGCGATACTGCAGCGTCAACAGGGCGGAGCGAGAGGAGCGGCGGTGGCTGAGCTTGAGCGGGAGATGGTCGCGGTCAACGGCCGCCAGACGGCGTACTTCACGGGGGGCGAGGGCGAGCCGCTCGTGTTCCTGCACGGCGGCGGAATCGTCGAGGGCGTCGACTGCTTCAGCCCGCTCGCCGATCGCTTCCGTTTCATCGCCCCGCAGGCACCGGGCTTCGACCGCACCGAACTGCGCCCGCCGATCCTCAGCATCGATGAGCTGGTCGAGCACAACGCCAGCCTGCTCGACGAGCTGGACGTCGGCTCCTTCGCGCTGGTCGGGCACTCGCTCGGCGGCTGGGTCGCAGCGTCGTTTGCCGCCGCGCACCCCGACCGCGTGCGCTCCCTCGTGATCGCAGCCCCCTACGGGATGGACGCTCCGCTCGCCAACACGCGCACGATGTCGCGCGAGGAGCTCTACGCCGCGCTGACCTCCGACGCGACGATCTTCGCGGGCCGCGTCCCGGAGGGCGAGGACGCCGAGTTCGACGCGGCGCGCGCGCTCGAGGGGACCTCGATCGGCGGTTTCGTGCCGGGGCCGTTCGACCCGGCGCTGCCGGCCAAGCTGGCGAGGCTGTCGATGCCGCTGCTGCTCCAGTGGGGCGAGGACGACCGCATCGTGCCGGTCGCCCACCTGCCGCTGTGGGAGGCGGCGCTGCCACAGGCGGGGGTCGTGAGCTACCCCGGCGTCGGTCACCTGCTGTTCTGGGAGCATCGCGCGGCGGTCGACGCGATCGCCGATTTCGCCTCACGCTGAGGCCCCGGACTCGCTCGGCTGATCCGCGATAGGGTGTTGTATGACGGTCAGGCGATGGCTGATTCCAAATCGCCAACGACGGAGAACTGAGTGAGCTCGACCAGCCAGCAGGGCACCGCGGCGCCCAGTCCGCCCGAGCCCGACCTCACGCCCGATGAGCTGATCGCGCGCGCGATCGCGCTGCGACCGAAGCTGATCGCGGCTCAGGCGGAGACGGAGGAGCGCACCTACTACTCCGAGGAGATCCACCAGGACCTGCTGGCCTCCGGCTTCTACCGCCTCTACGTCCCGCGCCGCTACGGCGGCTACGAGTTCGGCGCGCCGACCTACATGCGCGTCGTGATCGAGCTCTCGCGCGGCTGCGTGTCGACCGGCTGGTGCGCTGCGCTCGCCGCCGCCCACGCGCTCCAGATCGCATCCTGGTTCGAGGAGCGGGCGCAGGCGGAGATCTTTGGCGACGGCGACTTCCGCGCCGCCTCGGTGGCTGCGCCGATCGGCCCGGCCAGGCGCGTCGGGGAGGAGTGGGAGCTCAACGGCAAGGTCGCCTACTGCTCGGGGATCCCGTACTCCACGCACTACATGGGGCAGGCGCTGATCGCCCTCCAAGACGGCACCCCGAGCGAGCGGATGCTGCTGTTCGTCGCACCGCGCAGCGAGTTCACGATGCTCGACGACTGGGGTGATCTGCTCGGCCTCAAGGGCAGCGGCTCGCAGAGCATCACCTTCTCGAACGGCATGATCCCGGCGCACTGGGCGCTCGAGGACACGCTGATGGTCGACTTCGACGTCAGCGGTGGCACGCCGGGACTGCGCCTGCACGGCAACCCGCTCTACGGCGGCCGCGCGCTTGCCTGCTTCACGATGACGCTCGCCGCGATCATGGTCGGCGCTGCCTACCAGGCGCTCGACGAGTACGAGATCCTGCTCGACACCAAGCTGACGCACCTGCCGCCGCTGCAGCCGCGCCGCCTCGATCCCGACTTCCAGCGCTGGTTCGGATCGGCGCTCGCCAAGGTGGCGACCGCGGAGGCGGCGCTGCTCAACTGCGCCGACCAGCACACGGAGCTCTGCGCGCGCGCAGCCGAGGGCGCCCCCTACACCTACGGCGACGACATGCGGCTCGGCTGCATCGCGCGCGAGGTGATGATCCAGGCCTGGGAGGTCATGCAGTCCGAGATCTTCCGCACGGCCGGCTCGAGCGCGGGCGCGCGCGGGCAGCGACTCGAGCGCATCTACCGCGACATGTCGATCGGCAACAGCCACCGCAACACGATGCTGCGGGAGTGGGCGTTCGGCGAGCTCGCGCGCGAGTACCTGGGGTTGCCGCGGCTCGGACCGGGCAACGTGCAGCAGGTTCGCCGCTAGGGGATCGCCGGCGCGGCGTCGAGCGGCAGCTCGAGGCGCTCGCGCGCCAGCTGCCGCGCGATCCACTCCTCGGGCAGGGCGGCGGGGTCGCTGAGGCCGATCAGCATGAAGCGCGCGATCCGCTCGAGCTGCTCGCGGCGTTCGCGCTCCGCGCTACCGCCGACCCCGAGCCCCTCCTGGACGCAGTCCCAGGCGTAGCGCATCGACTGGCGCGCGAGCGAGCCGAGGCGCACGCCCTCGACGTTCGCGGCGGCGGCCTCGCGCAGGAGCAGCCGCGCGGCCGCGGCGCGGCCCATCGCCGCGCCGAGCCAGCGCTGGTGGTCGGGGTCGAGCTCACGCGTTTGCGGCTCGGCCCGCACGATCTCCTCGTGGATCTCGACGGCCCGCGCGGCGGCGCCGGCGAAGACCGCGGCAAGCGCCGCCGGCGGCACCGCGGCGCTCCAGCTGTCGACGGGCAGCTCGGACGCCGACGCCAAGGCCTCGGGGATCAGCGCCCGCTCGAGCTCGATGCCGGCGACGCAGGCACACGCGCCGGCGCCCTCGTCGCGCAGCTCGAACTGCTCGCGCGCGGCCAGGAAGCGCAGCACGCCGGGCTCCCCATCGATGCGCGCGCTGCCGAGGAAGTGCGTGGCGAAGCGGGCCCCGGCGCAGCGCGCGAACGTGCCCGAGACGACCCAGCCGCCGTCGCTGCGTGTAGCGCTCGCGGCGGGTGCCGTCGCCGCGCTGGCGCGCAGCGCGCCCGCGGCGTCAAACTGCGCGCGGGCGCGCGCGGTTCCGACCGCCAGCGAGGCCGCGCACCAGGCGCTCTGCGGGCAACCGCGCGCCAGCTCGGCTACGGCGGCGATGAAGTCGCGCAGGTCGAGGCCGGCGCCCTCGGGCGCCGGCACGAGCGCTGCGTAGAAGCCGCCCTCGGCCAGCAGCTGATGCGTCTCGGGCGCGCAGCAGCCGCCGGGTTCGCCCGCCGCCGCCGGCCGTCGCAGCCGCGCGCCCAACTCGCGTGCGAGCTCGATCGGCTCGCTCATGTGCGCACCTCGACATGCGGGCGATCGGGCTTCAGCGCGGCGCCCGCGATCAGGCCGAGGCGCTCACGCGCGAGCTCGCGCCAGGCCCAGTCGCGGGTCACGTTGCCGACGTGCCCCCAGTCCATCGCGACGTCGCGGAAGATCCGCTCGATCCGCCCGCCGCTGCGTGCCGCGCTGGTGCCGGCCGTGCGGAAGATGTCCTCCTGCAGCGAGGTCCAGGCCAGCGTCAGCGCCTCGCGCGCGAGCACGTTCAGCTCGAGGTCGTCGGCGCGTGTGAAGACGCGCCCGTCCTGCGCGAAGCGGCGGCCGTACTCCGACCACTGCCGTGCGACGGCCGCCAGCAGCGTCTCGGCCGCCGCGGCGCGGGCGATCGCCTGGCCGAACCACCGCTGGTAGTCGGGGTCGAGGTAGCGCGCGACGATCGGCGGGCGCTGCGTCCGCCGCGTTCGGATCAGCGACTCGTACTCCTCGAGCGCGCCCTTCAGCGCGCCCGTCGCGAGCGCGCTGAGCTCGCTCTGGAAGACGCTGAGGGTGCGTCCGGCGTAGAGCGGGTTGCCGTGCAGGCGAAGCCCAGGGCTGCGGGTGGTGTCGGTGTCGACGAGCCACTGGCCCTCGAGCACGCTGTGGGCCGGCACGTGGGCGCGCTCCATCTGGATGCTGTGCGAGCCGCTGCCGCGCAGGCCGAGCGTGTCGCCCCAGTCGTCGAGCATCGTCCACTCGCTGCGCGGGACGACGAACAGGAGCATCTGGCCGGGAGGCCCGCCCGGCTTTGCCGGAGCCTCGAAGGTCTGGCCCATGTAGTGGGTCGCGTACGGGGCCCCCGAGCAGTAGCCCCACGTGCCGCTGATCTCCCAGCCATCACCGGCGCGAACGGCCTGGCCGGCCGGCGCCGCGACCGCAGGGCAGCGGAAGTCGCCGTCGCCGAAGGCCTCGGCCTGGGCGGTCTCGTCGAACAGCGTCGCCAGATGGAGCGCGTGCGCGGAGGCGAGGCACAGGCCCCACGCGGTCGAAAGGTCGCCGGCCGCGATCTCCATCACCACGCGCAGGAAGTCGCCCAGCTCGAGCTCGAGGCCGCCGTAGCGCCGCGGCACGAACATGCGGTAGAAGCCCGCCGCCAGGAAGTCCTCGTGGGTCTCCTGCGGGTAGTAGCTGCGCTGCTCGGTGTCGCTGGCCCGCTCGATCAGCACCGGGCGCATCGCGCTCGCCGCCGCCACGAGCTCCTCTGCGACGTCCGCGTTCAGGGCTCGCTCCGCATCGAAGCGCGCAGGCGGGTCGTCGCCTCGAGGTCGAGCTCGAGGCCCTCCGGGTCCCACTCGGGGTCGCCGCTGAGGACCACTCCGTAGTCACGGGCGGCGCCCGCGATCGTGACGTAGCCGTCGCGCACGTCGCGCTTGACCAACTCGGGGTCGCGCCCGAGCGCCGCGCCCCAGCCGCCGCCGGCGCAGTTGACGTAGCGCAGCACCGCATCCGGCCGCGTCTCCCAGAACGGCACGCGATGTGGGTACTGGTAGACGCCGTCCGCGGACGGCTCGAGCGTGCGCGGGTCGAGCACACCGCCGACCGCGGTCGCGCTCGCGTAGGAATCCGGCCCCGCCTGCGAGAGCGCCGGCTCGCGCTCACCCTCGTCCCACAGCCAGATCCCGCCCGTGCGTCCGTCGCCGCCGCCGTTGACGCCGAAGCCGGGAGCGAGCTTGAAGTGCAGCGACATCAGGTGGTGCTGGGCCGCGCGCAGCCAGAGCGAGTCGCGCAGCATCGCGGCGCCGCCGCGGAAGTGCCCCGCGCCCGCGCTGTCGGGGACGATCTCGTGGCGCAGCACGACGACGGGGGCGTCCGACTCGACCGCCTCGACGGCGACGCCGATGCCGTTGGCCTGGTAGGAGAGCATCTGGCTGTCGGCGTCGCCGTGGCGATTGGCGCCGAACGGCCCGACCTCGCCGCCGACCTGCGCCGCCGAGATCCACGGCCGCCCGTCGGCGAGCAGCCCGTTGGCGTTGTGGATGTTGGCGCTGCCGCGGTCGCCCGCGAGCGCTGCCGGGCCGACCGCCTGGGCCAGCGCCCGCAGCAACGCCGAGAGGATCACCTGGCTCTGCTCCCAGTAGGCGAAGACCGCGCCGTCGGGTGGCAGCGCACTGACGACCGTGCCCTCCGGCATGATGATGTCGATCGGGCGAGTCGTGCCCGATGTGAACCAGCCGTGCGGGTCGAAGATCGACTTGAAGGCGACGCCGACGCTCGTCTTCGCGTCGAGCGCGGTGGCGTTGATCGCGCTGCGGGCCTGACGCGAGGTGCCGCTGAAGTCGACCTCGGCGCGGCTGCCGCGCTTGCTGACGCGTACGCGCACGAGGTACTCCTCGTCGTCGGCGACGGCGTCGCAGTCGGCCAAATCCTCACCGACCCAGTCCCCATCGGGGATCTCCGCCAGCGCAACGGCCATCCGCTCGGCCGAGGCGTCGCAGACATAGACCATCGAGCCGAGCACCGCATCGAGCCCGTAGCGCTCGATGCTCTCGAGCAGCATCCGCTCGCCGAGCTCGAGCTCGGCCACGCAGGTCAGCATGTCCGGGGCGAGGATCGCGCCGAAGCGGACGTTGTCGAAGATCACGTTCCAGGTTTCGCGCACCGGCTTGCCGGCGCGGAACAACGCCCGCGGGGCGAGCACGAGCCCGTTCTCGTAGACGTTGCGCTTGGCGAGGCTGAAGCCCCCCGGCACCATGCCGCCCATATCGAGCTGGTGCGCCTTCATGTTGACGAAGCAGGCGAGCCGCCCCTCGTGGAAGACCGGGCGCGTGAACAGGACATCGTTGACGTGGGTGCCGTTGCGGTAGGGGTCGTTGGCGATGATCACGTCGCCGGGCGCCAGGCGGTCGAGCCCGTACTCCTCGACCGTGTTGCGGACCGAGTCGGTCATCGTGCCCGTGAACAGGAGGATGCTCGCGCTCATCGCCGGCGTCGGGTAACCGCGCTCGGGCGGCCCGGTCAGCGTCGCCGCGAAGTCATAGAAGTCGCGCAGGATCGGCGAGAACGCCGCCGTCAGCACGCGGCTGCACATGTGCTCGACGACGTAGCCGAAGCGGCTGGCGAGGACCGTGGCGGTGAAGCGGTCGCAGCCGTAGCGCTGCGCGAACTGCTCGTGGCTGAGCTCGCGAATCAGCTGTTGCGGGGCGTCCCTGCTCATGCCCGTTCGATCACGATCTCGCCGAAGCTGCCGACGCTCGCGCGCTGGCGCGGGCAGACGAGCGTCGTCGAGAGGCCCTCGCGGATCACCGCCGGCCCCTCGAAGCTGGCGCCGATCGGCAGCGACTCGCGCGTGTACTCGGCCGCGTCCAGCCGCTCGCCCTCGAGATGGCGGATCTGGACGCTTCGCCGCGGCGGCGGCATCGGCTCGCCGGTGGCCTCCTGCGCGGTGAACTCGACCTTCTCGGAGGCGATCACGAGCTCCACGCGATAGCTCACACCCTGGACGGGCACGTACTCGAAACGGTTGCCGTAGCGGCGCTCGTAGGCGTCGTGGAAGCGCTCGATCAGCGTCTCCGCCACGATCGGGCCCGGCGGCACCTCGACGAACGGTGTCTCCCAGCTCTGCCCGTAGAGGCGCCCGTCGAAGCTCCGCCGCACGGTGCCGCTCGTCGCGTCGACTCCCGCGCGCTCGCGCAGCCGCCGCTCCATCTCCTCGAACACGGTCGCGATCGCCGGCGCCTGCTCGGGCGAGAGCATCACGTATGAGCTGCGGCTGTCGTAGTAGACGAGGTCGCTCGAGAGCAGGCCGAGCGCCGAGAAGAGACCGGGGTGGGGTGGCACGATGACGCGCTGGACGTGCATCAGCTCGAGCGCCGCCGGCAGCAGCATCGGTCCCGCGGCGCCGTAGGCGATCAGGCTGAAATCGCGCGGGTCCGTGCCGTGGCGGATCGCGACGTTGGCCACCTCCTCGGCGATGTTGGTGGCGGCGATGCGGTAGGCGAAGGCGATCCGCTCATCGAGGTTGAGGTTGGTGTCGAGCCCGGCGAAGGCGCGCGCGGCCGCGTCGATGTCGAGGCGCACCTCGCCTGCGGCGAAGTCGTCGGGATCGAGGATCCCCATCAGCAGGCAGGCGTCGGTGATCGTCGGCTGGCTACCGCCGCGGCCGTAGCAGGCGGGACCAGGATCGGAGCCGGCGCTGTCGGGGCCGACGCGCACGTCGCCCGAGGGCGAGATCGAGACGATGCTGCCGCCGCCCGCGCCGACGCTCGAGATCTCGGTCGAGAGCGCGTTGATGATCAGGTCGTGCTCGAGCTCGAACGTGTTGTTGAAGAACGGCTGCCCGTCCACGACGAGCGAGATGTCCGTCGAGGTGCCGCCGACGTCGCAGCAGATCAGGTTGGCCGCGCCCATCGCCGCGCCGAGCGCCGCGCTCGACATCGTGCCGGCGGCGGGGCCTGCGAAGACGATCCGGAATGGCTTCTCGAGGGCTTCCGCCCAGGGCAGCAGCGTCGCCGCGCAGTCGGCGAAGTTGAGCTTGCCGGCGAAGCCGCTCGAGCGCAGCTCGCCGTCGAGCTCGTGCGCGTAGCGCGTGAAGATCAGCTTCATGAAGACGTCGATGACTGTCGTCGAGGCGCGCGCGTACTCCTTCGCGAGCGGCGAGGTTTCCGAGGAGATCGAGACAGGCAGCTGCGCGCCGAGGACCTCCGCGACGAGCTCGCGCAGGCGGCGCTCATGGGCGTCGTTGACGTAGGCGTTGAGCAGGCAGATCGCGACGCCCTCGACGTTGCAGCGCTTCAGCACCTCGAGCTGGGCGCGCGCCTGGTCCTCATCGAGCGGCAGATAGACGCTGCCGTCGGCCAGCAGGCGCTCGAGGACCCCACGACGCAGATAGCGCGGCACCAGCGGCCGCGAGACGTCGCCGAAGGAGCGCCGCCAGGAGGTGTCGGTCTGCGCCGCCGGCGGGCGCCAGACGCGGCCGCGATCGAGCATGTCGCGGTGGCCCTCGGTGGTCAGGAAGCCGACCTTCGGCAGGGTCCGCGTGATCACCGCGTTCAGCCCCATCGTGCTCGCGTGGTTGAAGACCGGGTGGCCCTCGACGCCGAGGCGGCGCGCGCCGAGCACGACCGGCGCCGCGGGGTCGCGCGAGTCGCTGGGGACCTTGGTGACGGCGATCTTGCCGTCGCGGACCGAGACGACGTCCGTGAAGGTGCCGCCGACGTCGACGCCGAGCACTACTCGAGGCTCCGCGCGATCTCGAGCCCGAGCGGCACGTAGGAGCCAAACGGCGCCGCCGGCTCGCGCTCGAGCGAGTACAGGCAGCGCTGGCACTTGTGCACGTCGAAGAAGCCGCCGTCGCTGAGCACGCGGTAGGCGGCCAGCTCCTGCGCGCCGCACTCCGGGCAGGTTCCCGCGAGCGGTGTGCGCTGCACGTGCAGGTGGCGCTCGGCCGGCCGCAGGAAGCTGTGCGCCATCAGGCCGCCCGCCCGCAGCTCACTCGCCGAGCTCCTCGCGCAGCGCCGGCGCCCCCAGCGCGAAGGCCTTCGCGCCGATCCCGCTAGCCAGCTCGAAGACCTCCATGATCTCCTCCCTGGTGGCTCCGAGCGCGAGCGCGTTGCGGACGTGCTGGCGCAGGCCCGGCTCGAACATGTGCGTCGCCGAGCAGTCGAACGCCGTGTAGATCAGCTCCTTGACCTTCGGCTCGAGCACGCCGTGCTCCCACGACCACGACGAGAAGGCGGTGTAGGCGGCGAAGAACTCCTCGTCCAGGCGGAGCACGCCGTCCCAGAACTCGTTCCAGTAGCCGCGCTTGGCGGTGAAGTCCGCCTTGATCTCCTCCTGGCGCGCGCTCAGCGAGCCACGCTCCAGCGGCTGGCCGGCGGCCTCGAGCTCCTCGAGCAGGATCGGCACGCCGACGTTGACGGCATGGATGCCCATCGTCGCCGTCAGCTCGAGCGTTTCGATGACCTCGGCGGGGCTCGCGCCGAGCGCCACCGCGCGGCGCACGTGATGGCGCACCCCCGGCGCGTAGAGGTGGGTGGCCGCCGCGTCGACGGACAGCTGTACGAGCGCCTTGACCTTCGGCTCGAGTGCGCCGTGGCGCCAGGGGTGGGCAGACAGCTGCAGGTAGCGCTCGAAGAAGCCGGGGTCGAGCGCGAGAAAGTCGTTCCAATCGTCGTTCCAGGCGCCGTGGGCCGCCACCCACTCATCGCGGATGCGCCCGGTATCGATCGTCTCCTCGCTCACGCGGCTCCTCTCCCGGGGCCGGCCGGCGCTCAGCTCGCGCCGGCGCGCTCGCCTGCAGAGCTCGCCAGCACGGCGTCGGCGCGGCGGAATGCCTCCATGCCGGCGGGCACGCCGCAGTAGACCGCCGCCTGCAGCAGCGTCTCCCTGATCTCGGTCTCGGTGGCGCCGTTGGTGAGGGCGCCGCGGATGTGCACCTCCAGCTCGTGCCCGCTGCCGAGCGCGGTCAGCATGCCGAGGTTGATCAGGCTGCGGGTGCGCCGGTCGAGCCCGGGCCGGGTCCATACGGCGCCCCAGCAGTACTCGGTGACGAACTCCTGCATCGGGCGCATGAAGTCGCTGGCCGCAGCGAGCGAGCGGTCGACGTGCTCGGCGCCGAGCACCTCGCGCCGCAGGTCGAGCCCCCTGTCGAAGCGATCGTCAGCCATCGGCGCCGCGCGAGGTTGGGGGTGGGAGGTGAACAGACGGCATGCCGGTCATACAATACCTCTCTACGCGTCGCGCTCAAAGCGGCGTCCCGGCCGCATCGACGCCGGCCAGATCCCGGACTTGCCGGGGGCGAGGATGCCGTTGGGGTCGAGCGCGTCCTTGATGGTCTCGTTGAAGCGGCGCTGGGCATGGTCGTTGAAGCTGTACTGCTCGACCGCCAGGTCCATGAAGTCCAGGTGCGCGCGGTATTCGCCGTAGCCGTGGCCGGCGGCCTCGCGGACGAGCAGCTTGCAGGTGTCGTAGGCGCCGCGGACCTGGGCCTCGTTGGCGGTGTCGAAGAGCACCATCGTGACGTGCACGAAGCTGCGCGCGTTGATCGCGAGCATCGCTCCGAGGTAGTCGAGCTTGGCCTCGCGCTCGATCAGCCCGCGCATCAGGTCGCGCACCGCCAACCCGTCGCGTCCCGTCAGCGGCGCGACCGGCGAGAAGCCGACGTGACCGCCGGAGCCCTCGCCGCCGTACCAGCCGGTCATGAAGTTCATCTCGAGATCGGGCACCCCGGCCTGGGTGCGCTCGGCGGGATGCGCGAGCCCGGGCGCCTGCGCCGGCGTGCTCTTCGTCCCCCA
>DATNHQ010000025.1:0-3405 GCA_035604915.1 Solirubrobacteraceae bacterium | reverse complement strand
CGCGCGATTGTGACACCCAGGCGCTACGGTCAACGGCGGCGATGGCGGCGAGCCTGGGATCTCCGGCGGCGGTGAGGATGACTCGCGCACAGCGGCTCACGCTGCTGGCATGCATCCTCGGCTCCTCCACCGCGTTCCTCGACGGCACGCTCGTCAACGTCGCGCTGCCGTCGATCCGCGCCGACCTCCATGGCGGCCTCGCGACGCAGCAGTGGATCGTCGACGCCTACCTGCTGACGCTCGGCTCGCTGCTGCTGGTCGGCGGCTCGCTCGGCGACATCTTCGGGCGCCGTCGTGTCTTCGCGGCCGGCGTCGCGAGCTTCGGCGCGGCGTCGCTGCTGTGCGCCGCAGCGCCGAACGCCGGCCTCCTGATCGCGGCGCGGGCGCTGCAGGGGGTGGCCGGCGCGGCCCTGGTGCCGAGCACGCTCGCGCTGCTGATGGACACGTTCGCCGAGGACCGGCGCGCGGCGGCGATCGGCACCTGGACTGCCTGGACGGGCATCGCGACCGCCGGCGGCCCGCTGGCCGCCGGCCTGTTGATCGAGCTCGGCTCGTGGCGGTGGATCTTCGTCGTCAACGTGCCGCTCGTGCTCGCCACGCTGGCGCTGCTGTCGCACGCTCCGCGCGGCGAGCGCGCCGAGGGGGTGCGGGTCGACTGGCTCGGCGGCGTGCTCTGCGCGCTCGGGCTGGGCGGACCCGTGATCGCGCTGATCGAGCAGCCGCGCTACGGCTGGTCTGACGCGCGCGTCTGGCCGGCGCTGGTGATCGGCTGCGTGCTGCTGGGTGCGTTCGTCGTGTGGGAGCGGCGCAGCCGCTCGCCGATGCTCGAGCTCGCGATGTTCCGCGCGCGCAACTTCGCGGTCGGGAACCTGGCGACGCTCCTCTTCTACGGGGCGCTGAGCGCGGTCAGCTTCTTTCTGATCGTGTTCCTCCAACAGGTGGCTGGGTATTCACCGCTGCGCTCCGGGCTTGCGCTGATGCCGATGCCGATCCTCACCTTCGCGCTGGCGAAACGTTTCGGGGCGCTTGCCGACCGCGTCGGGCCGCGGCTGTTCATGGGCGCCGGGCCGATCGTCGCGGGCGTGGGCCTGCTCCTGCTGCTGCGGCTCGGCGCCCGCGCCGATTACCTGTCGGAGCTGCTGCCGGGGATCGGGCTGTTCGGCCTCGGTCTGGCGATGACGGTGGCGCCGCTCACCGCGGCGGTGTTGGGCGCTGTCGAAAGCGGCCGTTCGGGCGTCGCCTCGGGCGTCAACAACGCGGTCGCGCGCGTCGCCGGGCTGGTCGCGATCGCAGCGGTCGGGGCCGTCGTCGCCGGGCACTTCTCCTCGAGCGTGGACGCCAAACTGCGCGGCACGGCGGCCGCCGCGGCGCCGCTGCGCCAGGCTGCGGCCCGGCCATTCGTCATCGACGCCTCCGCGTTCCCGCCGGCGGCGCGCCCGACGGCGCGCCGGGCGCTCGTGAGCGCCTCGCTTGAGTCCTACCGCCTCGCGGTCACGATCTCCGCGGCGCTTGCGATCTGCGGCGGCCTGCTCAGCCTCCTCGCCATCACCAACCGCAAGCGCGAGGTCGCGGCGGCGCACTGCGCCGGCGGCGCGTTGGTCGGGGCCAGCTCCGAGCTCGGCGCCGGTCGCCCGGCGGTGGCGCAGCTCGCGAGCTGAGCCACCGCGGCGGGCGGCGCGCAGGCGTCAGAGCTTGGCGCACTCCGCGCTGGCAATCGACCGGTAGGCAGATGGGATGTCCTTGACGATCTCCTGGCAGAGCGTCTTCTCGGCCCCCTTCAGCTGCGAGGGGCTGTCGTGCGCGAGCGACGCGCAGTAGGTCGAGAACTGGCTCCGCTCTGTCGAGCTGAGGTTCTTCGCGAGTCCCAGTGCCGTCTGGCAGTAGGCCGAGATGGCGCCGGCGCCGAGCGATCCGAGGTTGCCCGGGACGGACGACGTGCTGGTGGTGGCGTGGCTGGTGCTCGTGCTGTGGCTGGTGCTAGTGCTGTGGGTGGTCGTCTTGCTCGTGCTGGCGGTCGTGGTCACCTTGGCGGCAGTCGACGTAGTGGTCGTGGTGGAGCTGCTGTTGCCGCCGCCGCCGCAGCCCGCGATGAGTGCGGCGCCGAGCACCGCGACCGCAAGCAGCGGCTGGATCCTGAGTTTCATTGCGTGCCCCCTCTCGATTGCTGCGCGCGGACAGCGCCGACGGCGCTAACGCGCAGTGTAGATCGCCTGACGGCGTGAGCTGCTCCCGTCAACGCGCGCCGACGCCCGCCTGCGGAACCGCGATCCACTGCCGCAGCTTCTCGATGAGATCGGCGTGGCGCATCGGCTTGCTGATGAAGTCGTCCATGCCGGCCTGCAGGCAGCGCTCGCGGTCGCCCTCCATCGCCTGCGCCGTCATCGCGATCACCGGCGTGTGCTGACCCGGCGCCTCGCGCCGGCGCATCTCGGCGGTGGCCTCGTAGCCGTCCATCCGAGGCATCTGGCAATCCATCAGCACGGCGTCGAAGCGTGTAGCAAGCATCGCCTCGAGCGCCTGGTGCCCGTCGCCGACGACCTCGACGGTGCAGCCGCAGCGCTCGAGCGAGCGTGCGGCGACGATCTGGTTGACCTGGCTGTCTTCAGCCACGAGCACGAGCGGGGGGCTGGGCCAGGGCGCGAGCTCGACGGTCGCGGCGTCGCTAGTCGTTGCGGCTGCGGGGGCCTCGCCGGCGAGAGCGCAGGCGAGTTCGAGCTCGAACCAGAACGTGCTGCCCTCGCCGAGCACGCTCTCCGCGTTGATCGTGCCGCCCATCAGCTCGACCAGCTCGCGCGCGATAGCGAGCCCGAGCCCGGTCCCGCCGTAGAGACGGGTGGTCGAAACGTCGGCCTGGGTGAACGGCTCGAACATCCGCTGCACGTTCTCCGGGGCGATGCCGATGCCGGTGTCGGCGACCTCGACGCGGACGCTCGTGGTCTCCTCGCCGTCGCGCTCGGCGGCGCTGACGCGCACGGTCACGGCGCCGTCCGAGGTGAACTTGATCGCGTTGGTGACCAGGTTGAGGAGCACCTGGTGCAGCCGTCGGCTGTCCCCGCGCACCCGTCGTGTGGTCTCCTCGGCGATTTGGAGCTCGAGCGCCAGGCCCTTGGCGCGCGCGAGGGCGCGGGCAGAGGCGCAGGTCTGCTCGATCGCATCGGGCAGGTCGAATTCGGCGATGTCGAGCTCGAGATGGCCGGTCTCGATCTTCGAGATGTCGAGGATGTCGTTGATGATCGAGAGCATCTGCTCGCCGGAGTGCGCGATCTGCTCGGCGCACTCGCGCTGGGCGTCGGTGAGCTCCATCGACAGCAGCAGATCGGTCATGCCGATCACGCCGTTCATCGGCGTGCGGATCTCGTGGCTCATGTTGGCGAGGAAGGCCGACTTCATGGTGGAGGCCTCGAC
>DATNHQ010000024.1:0-17046 GCA_035604915.1 Solirubrobacteraceae bacterium | reverse complement strand
GAGGCCGCGGGTGCGCTCGTAGGTCGGCGCGGTCCAGCTGTTCCAGCGCCGGCGCGGGCCGGTCTCGCCGTCGGGGATCCGCCCGACGAGGCCGCCCAGCGTCCCCGCGACGGCGCTGAAGACCGCGCCCGAGTCCTCCAGCGGGATGCTTCCGACGAGCTGCACGGGAGGCGCGGCCATGGGTGAGGGAGCGTAACCGCTAGACGCGGGTCAGACCGCCGTCGACGGGCAGCGTCTGGCCGGTGATGAAGGCCGCGTCGTCGGAGGCGAAGAAGGACACGGCGCCGACGAGATCGGCGGGCTCCTCGGTGCGCTTGATCGCCTGCAGCTCGCGCGTGAACTCGAACCAGCCGAGCTCCCCCTGGGGCCCGGCGGTGGTGCCCTGGGTGCGCGTCAGGCTCGGCGCGATCGAGTTGACGGTGACGCCGGCCTCGCCGACCTCGGTCGCGAGGGCGCGGACGAAGCCGATCACGGCGCCCTTGCTCGTGGTGTAGGCCGCGAAGCGGGGGGTGCCGGTGTGGAAGACGGTCGAGCTGATCGCGATGACGCGCCCGAAGCGGCGCTCGACCATGCCCGGGACGAACGCCTTGGCGAGGTGGAAGAGCGAGTCGACGTTGACCGACATCACCTGGCGCCAGAGCTCCCACGAGGTCTCCGAGAGGTGCGCGACGGGGTAGATCCCGGCGCACGCGAGCAGCACGTCGCAGCGTCCGTAGCGCTCGTGCACCGCGTCGGCGAAAGCGGCGACCGATGCCGCGTCGGAGACGTCGCAGCGCGCGGAGAAGCACTCGCCGCCATCGCCGAAGATCATCTCCTCGGTGTCCGCCGCCGGCGCGAGATCGGCGATCGCGACGCGATGGCCGTCACGCGCCAGGCGTGCCGCGCACGCCTGCCCGATCCCGGCCGCGCCGCCGGTGACCACGGCCACTCGGCCGTCTGCGCTCATCCGCCCCTCCATCGCTCGTGCGCCCGGTACAGGCGGCGCGTTGACGGCCGTCGCACGTCCGCCGCCGGCGGCGGCGCGTTGACAGCCACTGCACACGATTGTAGGTTCCGCGCGGTGAAGGCGTGGTCGATTCTCGTCGGCGGCGAGCTCCGCGGGGCCCGCGACGGCGAGACGATCGAGGTGACCAACCCCGCCACCGGCGAGGCGATCGGCACGGTCCCCCGCTGCCGGGAGGCGGACGTCGACGACGCCGTCGCCGCGGCGCGCGCGGCCTTTGCGGGCTGGCGCGCGACCAACCCGCTCGAGCGCGCCGCCCGCCTCGGCGCGCTCGCCGACGCGATCACCGAGCACGCCGAGGAGCTGGCGATGCTCGACGTGCTCGAGAACGGCAGCCCGATCCGCGAGATGCGCGGCGACGCGTTCGCGGCGGCGGCGCAGCTGCGCTACTTCGCCGGGCTGGCGCTCGCGCTGCGGGGCGAGACGATCCCGGGCGAGGCGGACCGCCTCAACTACACGCTGATGGAGCCCTTCGGCGTGGTCGGGCGGATCGTCCCGTTCAACCACCCGCTGATGTTCGCGGCCGGCCGCGCCGCCGCGCCGCTGATCGCCGGCAACACGCTCGTCGTCAAGCCGTCCGAGCACACCTCCACCTCGGCGCTCGCGCTCGCCGAGCTGGCCTCCGAGCTGCTTCCGCCGGGGGTCTTCAACGTCGTCACGGGCTACGGCGAGGAGGCCGGCGACGCGCTCGTCACCCACCGCGACGTCCGCCGCATCGCCTTCACCGGATCGGCCGAGGTCGGCCGCGCGATCCAGCGCCGCGCGGCGACGCACGTCGTCAAGACCGTGACGCTCGAGCTCGGCGGCAAGAACCCGATCGTGGTGTTCGCCGACGCCGACATCGAGGCGGCGATCGCCGGTGCGCTGCGAGGCATGAACTTCACCTGGCAGGGTCAGTCGTGCGGCTCGACCTCCCGGCTGCTGGTGCACAGCTCGCTGCACGGCGAGTTCGTGTCCCGCCTCGGCGAGCGGATGGACGCGATGAGATCGGGGCCGCCGCAGGAGGAGCAGACCGAAACCGGCGCGATCGTGCACCGCCGCCAGTACGAGAAGGTGTTGAGCTACCTGGCGATCGGCCGCGAGGAGGGCGCGCGCGTGGTGGCGGGCGGCGGCCCGCCCGATGACCCGCGCCTCGCGAACGGGCTGTTCGTGCGCCCGACCCTCTTCGACGGCGTCGCCCCCGGCTCGCGCCTGGCGCAGGAGGAGATCTTCGGACCCGTGCTCGCAGCGATGGGGTTCGAGACCTACGAGCAGGCGCTCGCGATCGCCAACGGCGTCTCGCTCGGCCTCACCGCGAGCGTCTACACGTCCGACCTCGGCGTCGCGCACCGCTTCGCCCGCGACGTGCAGGCCGGCTACGTCTGGGTCAACGACACGGCCAAGCACATTCCCGGCACCGCCTTCGGCGGCGTCAAGGACTCGGGCGTGGGCCGCGAGGAGGGCGCCGAGGAACTCGCCTCCTACGCCCAGGTCAAGAACGTCAACGTGAGCTTCGGCTGAAGGGTGCGTCGGCTCGCGCGCCCGCACCGCGCCAGCAGAACCGCGACGGCAGCACACCGCCCGCGAGGGGGCCGATCGCCGGGCCGACGCCCATCCCTGCTCCCCGGATGCCGACGGCTGCGCGGGCGCGCCGGCTCGATCGGGCGCTGGAGCCGCACGGCCGAGCGCCACCGGGACGTCGTGCTCACGCGGGCGCGCGCCATCGGCCGCATGGCCAGCAGCCGCCCTGAAGCTGCGACCCGTCTCTCGTGGTGCCGATAACTCAGCCGATGCCCCGAGAACGCCTCGATCCCCGTCGCCTCCGCCTGCTCGCAGTGAAGGCACAACGCCGGATCGTGCCAATGCTCGGATGCGTCCTGCTCCTGGCGGTCTGGACCTCCGCGGCGCAGGGCGCCGGCACAGCGGCGGCGGCGCCGCCCTCGCTGGGACTGACGGCGCCGGTTTACGGCCAGACCTGGGCCGGCTACGACGCCGTCGCGGCCGCGGCCGCGCCCGGGGACGGGATACGTCCCTACTTCAGGAAGATCACCGGCGCCTGGCGGGAGCCCGCAGCGCAGTGTGCATCGGTGGACTCCTCGCAGGCTTCGGTGTGGGTCGGACTTGGCGGTGTCCTCACCACCGCCGCGGTGTACGGGCCGCTGCAAATCGGGACCGACAGCGATTGCGAGCATGGCAGCGCGGTCTACTTCGCCTGGTATGAGGCATATCCGCAACCGCTGGTCCGGGTGCGGCTGCGCGTCGCGGCGAACGATGCGCTGGCGGCCGTGGTCTCGGTCGACGCCTCCGGAGTGCCGGTCCTGACGCTCGAGGATCAGACCAGCGGCGCGGGCTTCACCAAGGTCATGCGCGACGTGCACCTGCACCCGCTTGCGACGGACTCCGCGGAATGGATCGTCGAGGGGCCAGCGCACCGGCGGCCGATCCTCACCGATTTCGGGAGCGTGTCCTTCACGGACGCGACTGCCACCCAGGTCGGCCCCTCGGGCTCGCACAGCGGCTCGGTGGACGACCCGGCCTGGAGCTACAGCGAACCTGACGTGCTCAGCGGCAGCGATCCCGGCGTGCACCAATCCGCAGTCCAGCGCTCCGCGGCACCGGGACCGCTCACCGCGTCCGGCGACGCCTTCACCGTCAGCTTCGGCGCAGGCGCGCTCGGCGTGGCCCAGTAGTCCTGGGCGAGGTTCGGCGCGGACCGCCAGGCCCGCGCCGATGCTGGACCGAGCCGCCGCCGCTCCGTCACCGGAGACGACGGCGGCCCGGCGAGCCTCAGCCGATGATGTTGCCCCCGAGGGAGCCGTCGGCCTGGTCGTTGTTCATCGGTGTGTTCGAATCGATCCACGAACCGCTGCTCGGTGTCGTGTACACGAAGTCGTAATTCGTCACACCGCTGTAGGCCGAGCCGGGGAAGAACGCGGCCGCGAAGGCGGCGTTGCCCTGGTCGTTGGAGGACGTCGTGCCCGTGGTCTGCGCGGAGCAGCCCGAGCAGGTCGCGTTCGGATCGAAGTCCGCAGACTGGGTCGGCGAAGGCGCCGCCACAGTCCACGACTCAGAGCCGTAGAAGTCACCGTTGACGCTGCCGTTCTGCAGCGTGGCGCAGCTCGCCGGATTCGGCTGACTCACACCGGTGATCGTGAGGAACGTGCCCTTCACGGTCTCGAAGACCGTGAAGCTGCCGTCCGCCTGGGGCTGCACGACGAAGGTGCGGTCGTAGGTGTCGGTCGCCCAGTCGTTGCCGCAAACGCCGCTGTCAGGGCCGACGCTGTCGGTGTAGGTGTAGACCAGCGGAGAGTTGACGCCGGACGGGCCCTGGTTGCCCTGCTGGCCCTGGTTACCCTGCGCGCCCTGTGACCCGGTTGCGCCGCTGGGTCCCTGCTGGCCCTGCGCTCCCTGCTGGCCCTGGGCTCCCTGCTGGCCCTGGGCTCCCTGCTGGCCAGCGTCGCCCTGTGGGCCGGCCGGACCGCGCGTGCCGCGGGGACCGCGCACGTCGTTGGCCAGCTTCTTCAGCACGCTTGGCTTGATCTGGTGCGTCGAGGTGATGATGTAGCTGTCGGCCGCGTACGCGCCGCCGCCCGCGAGTGCGAGGAACAGCGCGCTCGCAGCGAGGACCCCGGCGATTGAAGGTTTGCGCCTCATGGTGATTCCTTTCGCAGTTGCTGCACATCCAGAGGTCTCCCCAAGCAAAGGCACTCCGGCCACCCCATCAACGGGACCGCTGTACCCAGCCGGGGGGCGTCTTCCTCCCCGCCGGTAGGTTTCTGCCCCCTCGGGGTGCCGGCGTCAGCGCGAAGCGGCGGCGATCGCCGCGTCGGCGCCAGCGTGCTCATCGGGGGCTTGACCCGATCGTCGTGCAGTAAGCCACGTGGCGTCAGGCGCCGAAGAGCGAGCCCGTGGCGCCGCGAGCCGGCCTCGCGGCGCGAGGCCGCCACGGCCCGTGGCTCGCCTCAAGGAGCGCACCAACCTGCTCGGGTCTCGGGGCTAGCCTGCGGAGGGCTCGCGCACGCCCGCCTGAACCAGGCGCGGCAGGATCTCGCGCTCCATCTGCGCGAGACCCTGGTCGTAGTCGACGAAGGAGATCGCGATCCCGTCGGCGCCCGCCTCGTGCAGGTCGATCAGCTTCTGGGCGACCTGGTCGGGGGTGCCGACCATCGGGATCCCCCAGAATCCGGCGATCATCCCCTCGAGCAGCTGGCGCTCCGCGATCGTCCAGTCGGTGCTCTGGGAGTGCTCCCGGCTGATGCCGGTGACGTTGGCGGCGCCCTCGTAGTCGGCGACCTGGCGGTGCACGTAGTCGTACGCCGCCTCCGCCTCCGCCTGGGTGTCGCGGCAGACGATGTGGCCGCGACCGAAGACGCGGATCTCGCGGCCGAAGCGCTCGCGCGCGAGCTGCTTGATTTCGGCGATCTGCGCGGGCGCCGTCTCGAAGTTGGTGAGGCCGGCGAAGATCACATCGCTGTGCTTGGCGGCGAACGCGCGCCCGGCCGGGCTCGTGCCGGCGTTCATGATCACCGGGTAGGGCTTCTGCAGCGGCTTGGGCTCGAGTACCCCGGCCGGCACCTCGAAATACTGGCCGTAGAAGTCCCGCTCGCCCGGAACCGTCCACAGCTGCTTGAGCACCTGCGTCCACTCGTCGGCGACCTCGTAACGCTCGTCGTGCTCGCGCTGGGCCAGCCCGAACATCGAGAGCTCTGCCGCGTACCAGCCGGCGACGATGTTGAGGCCGAAGCGCCCGCCGGAGATGTGGTCCGCGGTGCTCACCATCTTCGCCGCCAGGACGGGATGCGCGAGCGGCACGTGGAAGGTCGCGAAGACCTGGATGCGCTTGGTCGCGGCGAGCAGGCCGGTGGCCCAGGTGAACGTCTCGAACGAGCGCTCGCCGAGGTTGGCGCGACCGCCGTAGCCGCGCCAGCGCGCGACCGGGACGATCCCGTCGAGGCCGATGCGGTCGGCCAAGGTGGCCAGGCGCAGGTTCTCCTCCCAGGTCGCCTCGATCTTGCCGTCCACGTCGGAGAGGGTGACGCCGCCGCGCAGGTTGATCCCGAACATGACGAGCTTGAGCTTGTGCTCCTCGCCGAGAATCGGCTGGCGGAACTTGTCAACCGGCGTGTCGGACGCTGCGCTCATCGTTCACTCTCCTTGTCTGTGCGGGCTGGCGCGGGCAGCTGGCGCGCCCGCGCTCGTGGGCACCGCCGCCGGGGGGGCACTACGCCTGCCCCTCCGCCGAGGCGCCCGGGTAGGCACCGGCGAGCACGTGCACATCGACCACCGCCGCCGCCCCGGCCGCGACGGCCGCGACCGCCTCCGCGAGCGAAGCGGCGAGCTGGGCGCGTGTGTCGAGGGGCCCGAAGCCACGCAGTCCTAGCGAACGCGCGAGCGTCGCGAGGTCGGGATCAGGGTCGCTGATCGCCTGGCCGACCCAGCGGTTCTCGACCGCTCGCTCGCGCGCGAGCGCGACGCGTTCCTGGTGCATCTCGTCGTTGAGGAAGCTGCGGTTGTTGGCTACCACCACGAGCAGCGCCAGCCGGTAGCGGGCGGCGGTCCACAGCGCCGTCGCGCCCATCAGGAAGTCGCCGTCGCCGAGCACCGCGACGGCCAGGCGGTCGGACTGCGCCAGCGCGAGCGCGCCGCCGACGGCCATCCCGGGTCCGGAGCCCAGGCCGGCGCCGCCGTCCTGGCCGAGGTAGTCGAGTGGGCCGGCGAAGGGCCAGTCATCACCGGACCAGCCGAGCGGCACCCGCACCAGGCAACTGTTGCGCCCCGCGAGGGCGTCGCGCAGCGATGCGGCGAGCTCGGCGAGCGTGATCGGCCCGCCCTGCGGCGTGCCCTCGCCCCACGGCGCGGTCGCGGCCGGGTCCGGCGGCGGCGGCCAATCGGGGCGCGGCGCGGGCGCTTGCCCGCCGGCGCGACGGCGGGCGAGGAGCTCGGCGACGAACGCGTCCGGGTGGGCATCGATCGCGAGGTCGGTGGGGGCGAGCGCAAAATGGTCCTTGCTCCAGCCGTTGTGGAGGGCGAAGTCGCCGCTGACGGAGATGATCTTCGCCGCCGGCGGGTCCTCGCCGAAGGCGGTCGTGAGCGTGCCGCCGAGGTCGACCCAGTCCAGCGCGAGCACGGCGTCGGCCGCGCGCAGGAGCTCCGCCGCGGCCTCGGGCAGGAACGTGGCCGCTGCGACAGGGTGCAGGCGATGGCGGCTCGGGAAGGACGCGCCGACCTTGAGGTCGGTCAGGACGACGGCGCCGAGTGCCTCGGCCAGTTCGACGCGAGCCTCCCAGGCGCCGGCGTCTCGGCTGACGCGCCCGATCAAGAGCAGTGGCCGGCTGGCGCGCGCGAGGATCTCGGCCGCGGCGGCGACGGCGGCGCCGTCGCCGCCGGAGGGCGTCAGCGGCCGGTGGCGCGCGAGGTCCGGCAGCGCCGGCGGGTGCGCGAGCGGCCGCTCCTGGAGGGCGGCGTCGAGGCAGACGTAGACCGGTGCGCGCGGGTAGCTTCGCGTGATCGCATTGGCGCGCACGATCGCCTCGAGCGCCGCCGCGACCGACGCGGGCTGGTCATCCCACTTGACGTAGTCGCGGATCAGCGCGCCCTGGTCGGCCGAGGTGTGGATCCAATCGATCCAGGGGCGCCGCAGCGCCGCGTCGACCGGGCCGGTGGCGCCCAGCACGAGCATCGGCACGCGGTCGCAAAACGCGTTGTAGAGCGCCATCGTCGCGTGCATCAGGCCGACGTTGCTGTGCAGGGCGACGGCTAGCGGCGCCTCTGTGACCTTCGCGTAGCCGTGCGCCAGCGCGACGGCGTGCTCCTCGTGCAGGCACAGGAGCATCTGCGGGCGCTCGTTGCCGAGGTAGTTGACGAGGCTGTCGTGCAATCCGCGGTAGCTCGCGCCGGGGTTGAGGCTCAGATAGGGGAGTTCGAGGCGGCGCAGCAACTCGGCGACCGCGTCGCTGGCCCAGGCCATCGGCGGGTTCGGCGGTGGTGGCACGGTCGGCCTTTCGACGCCCATGTCAGCGTGGCGGCGACGCACGCAGCGGCGGCGAAACGTACCTAACCATTACGCTGAATACTCTATGCCAGCCCGGCGCACGCCGCCGGCCGCCACCGGGCTGGACGGGGGAGGGGCCCGGGCGCGGCGCGCTGGCGCCGGGCAGCGCCGCGAGCGCGCGCAGCGGTCACTGCGCCGGCTGTGGTGGTGACCAGCTCACGCTGAGCTCGTCGCGGCTCCCGAAGCGCTCGAGGTGGCCGCCGATGACCCCAGTCAGGCGCTCCAGGCTCTCGGCGTCGGCCGCGGTCGCCCTCAGCCCGAGCGCCGCCGGCGCGCTCGCGTCGAGCGCGCAGACGCCGCTGGAGAGGTGGATCTCACCGCGCGAGTCGTCAAAGGTCACCTCGTTCTTGTGGCCGAAGTGCTTGCAGAGTTGCTTCATGTACGGTCCCGGCTTCGCTGTCGCGACTTGCGCGGTCGAGGTGAGCACCAGGCGGTTCCTTTGCTGGTCGCGTTGCAGATCGCTGCATCTTCGCGCCTCAGGCCGGCGGCTGCTGCTCGAGCGACTGCGCCCGGCCGTTCGCGCTCGCCTCCACCGCGTTGGCCGAGGAGTCGATCTCGCGGATCCCGGGCAGCTGGCCGTGCGCGGTGTAGTAGTGCTCGCGCCCGGCGATCATCAGGTCCTCTGCCGGGAAGCGCGTGATCACGTCGCAGCCGTCGGCGGTCACCACGAGTTGCTCCTCGATGCGCGCCGCCGACCAGCCGTCCGAGGACGGCCAGAAGGTCTCGAGCGCGAAGACCATGCCCTCCTGGATCACCTCCGGGTGCTCGAGCGAGACCAGCCGCGAGATGATCGGCTTCTCCCAGATCGACAGGCCGACGCCGTGGCCGAACTGGAGGGCGAACGCGGCCTCCTCGTTGGGGAAGCCGAACTCCTCCGCCTTGGGCCAGACCGAGACGACCTCGTCGGTGCTGACGCCCGGGCGGATCTTGGCGATCGCGGCATCGAGGATGAAGCGGCAGCGCTTGTAGGCGTCGACCAGCGCCGGCGAGGCGCTGCCGACCGCAAACGTGCGGTAGTAGCAGGTGCGGTAGCCCATGTAGGAGTGCAGGATGTCGAAGTAGGCGGGGTCGCCCGGGCGCAGCACGCGGTCGGAGTAGACGTGCGGGTGCGGCGAGCAGCGCTCGCCCGAGATGGCGTTGACGCCCTCGACGTGCTCTGAGCCGAGGTCGTAGAGCGTCTTGCTGACGATCCCGACGCACTCGTTCTCGCGCATCCCGGGCCGCATCGAGCGGTAGAGCTCCTCGTAGGCAGCATCGACCATCATGCAGGCGCTGTCGAGCAGCATGATCTCGTCGCGGGTCTTGAGCATCCGCGCCTGCTGCATCAGCTGCTGGCCGTCGAGCACCTCGATCCCCGCTCGCTGCAGCGCGAACAGCACGACCGGCTCGACCACGTCGACGCCGACCGGCTCCCCGAGCAGGCCGCGCTCCTCCAGCGAGCGGCGGATCTTCTCGGCGACGTCCTCGGCGCGCCCCGACTGCGGCGACATTGCGCCGCGCATCGTCGAGATACCGGCCGGGGAGCGCCCCTGCAGCCAGGGGCAGTAGATCTCGTGGTGGCGCGCCGCCGAGCCGAAGTCCCACATCACGGGGTCGTCGCCCTGGGGGAGCAGGCAGAAGCGCGCGAGCTTGTCCATCGCCCAGGTGCCGATGTGCGTCGCGGTGATGTAGCGGATGTTCGCCATGTCAAAGCACAGGAGCGCTCCGATCTCGGCGTCGGCGAGCAGCCCCTTGATGCGCGCGAGGCGCTCGCGGCGCAGCCGGTCGATGTCGACGCGCTGTTCCCAGTCGACGGTTGTCAGTCCGAATGTCTTGCCCATTGCTCAGCACCTTTGCAGTCGATTGCAGCCCAGACGGTCGCGGCGACCACAGCTTCCCACGCGGGCCGTTAGGCTGACGCCATGAGCGCCGAGAAGATGGTTGCCGCCCAGTACGCGACGTCCGGTCCGCGCAGCGGTGTGATCGAGCTGGTCGACCTGCCGCGGCCGAGCCCGGCCGCGGGCGACGTGCTGGTGCGTGTGCGGCTCTACGGGGTCAATCCCACCGACGTGCGCTCGCAGGAAGGACGCAGCTTCAACCCCCCCTACGAGCGGGTCGTGCCCGGGCAGGACGGCGCCGGCGAGATCGTCGCCGTCGGCGCGGGGGTCGCGCCCTCGCGCGTCGGCGAGCGCGTCTGGCTGTATTTCTGCCAGTGGCAGCGCCCGCAGGGTGCGGCCGCGCAATGGATTGCGCTGCCCTCCGAGCAGGCGGTCGCGCTGCCGGACGGCGCTTCGTTGGCACTGGGCGCCGGGCTCGGCATCCCGGCGCTGACCGCGCATCGCTGCCTGCACGCGTTCGGCCCGATCGCCGGCGCGAGCGTGCTCGTCGCCGGCGGTGCCGGCGCGGTCGGTCACGCGGCGATCGAGCTTGCGCGACACGGTGGCGCGCGTGTGGCGAGCAGCGTGAGCTCCGAGCAGAAGGCGCGCATCGCCGCCGCGGCCGGTGCCGAGCTTGTCGTCGACTACACGCGCGGCCGCGCGGCCGACGAAATCGGGGCCTGGGCACCCGACGGTGTCCAGCGGATCGTCGAGGTGGCGATCGCCACGAACATCGCGCTCGACACCGAGGTCATCGCCCCCGGCCACGAGATCGCCTCCTACGGCGCCCCCACGGCGCCGATCGAGATCCCGCGGTCGCTGATCGCGAAGAACGCCTTGGTGCGTTTCGTGCTCGTCTACACGATGCCCGAGCAGGCCCAGCGCGACGCCGTGGCCGGCGTCGGCGAGGCGCTTGGGGCGGGTGCCCTGACCGCGCTGCCGGAGCTGCGGTTTCCGCTGGAGCGCGTGCAGGAGGCCCACGACGCGGTACGCGAGCACGCAGTCGCGAAGGTGCTCGTCGAAATTCCCTAGCGAGCCGAGGAGCCACATGAGCCGTGACGCCGCGCTGACGGACCGCATCGGATGGATCGGAGTAGGGCGGATGGGCGCCCCGATGATCGGCCGTCTCCTGGACGCCGGCTATGACGTGACGGTCTGGAACCGTACCCGCGAGAAGGCCGAGGCGCTTGAGCAGATCGGCGCGTCAATCGCGGACTCGCCAGCTGAGCTCGCCGACTGCGACGTCGTCTTCACGATGGTCGCGGGATCCGACGACCTCAAGGCCGTCACGATCGGCGCCGGCGGTGTGCTCACCCGCGGCGATCGCGCGCCGTCGATCCTGATCGACTCCTCGACCGTCTCGGCCGAGGCCTCCGACGAGGTGCGCGCCCACGGCGAGAGCGTCGGCACGGCTCTGCTCGCTGCGCCGGTCAGCGGCAACCCCGCCGTCGTCCGGGCGGGCAAGCTCACCGTCGTCGTCTCGGGGCCGGCGGACGCGTTCGCCGCGGCCAGGCCGATCCTCGATGCGCTCGGGCGCGGAACGACCTACGTCGGAGAGGGCGACCGCGCGCGGCTCGTCAAGATCTGCCACAACCTCGCGCTCGGCATCGTCGCGCAAACGCTCGCTGAGATCACCGTGCTGGCCGAGAAGGGCGGGATCTCGCGGACCGACTTCCTCGCGTTCTTCAACGACAGCGTGATGGGCTCGATGTTCTCGCGATACAAGACGCCGGCGCTCGTCACGCTCGACTACACGCCCACGTTCACGCCGACGCTGCTGCTCAAGGACTTCGACCTCGGGCTCGAGGCGGCCGGGCAGCTCGGCGTCAGCGTGCCGGTCGTCGAGCACGTGCGGGCGCTCGTCGCCGCGCTGATCGACGAGGGCTACGGCGACGTCGACTTCGCGGCGATGCTGAGCGTCCAGGCCAAGGCCTCGGGGCTCGAGCTCGAGAGCGAGCCCGGGCCGATCCCCGACGGGCTCGAGCAGGGCGCCGCGACGGCATCCGGCTGAGGCACCGCCGCCGCGGGAGCGGTGGCGCCGCGGTGTATTGTTGGCGCCCGCCGAGCGTGCCTGCAGCCTTCGCAGGACGGGCCCGGCGGCTGTGATCGCACTGAGGGAGACCGACCGGATCCGGTCGAGGAGGGTCGAACGTGAAGGTTCTGTACAGCGGACAGGCGCCCTATCGCTACCTGCCGGAGGACTTCGCCCAGCGCTACGACTCGGTCGTGACGACGCCCTACCTCGATCTCGTCGAGCCGGCGAACATGCAGGAGTCGCTGCACTCATACGTCGAGGAGCTGTTGCTGGCTGCCCGCAGCGGCTTCGACGGCGTGATGGTCACCGAGCACAGCCAGACCAGCTACGACCTCTCGCCCAACCCGAACCTCGTCGCGGCGATCCTCGCGCACACGACGGCGGTCGAGGGGATCGACGCGGCGATAACGGTGCTCGGACGCTCACTCGGCAAGTCGCGCGAGCCGCTGCGGATCGCCGAGGAATACGCGGTGCTGGACACACTCAGCGGCGGTCGCCTGATCGCCGGGTTGCCGGTCGGCCTGAGCTACGACGCCAACCAGAACGGCGGCATCCCGCCGATCGAGACGCGCGCACGCTACCGCGAGGGCCGCGCGCTGCTCGAGAAGGCGTGGAGCGCAACCGAGCCGTTCGCCTGGAACGGCAAGTACTCGCGCTATCCGATCGTCAACATCTGGCCGCGCCCGATGCAGCAGCCGCACCCGCCGTTCTGGATCCCGGGCAGCGGCTCTCCGGGCACGCTCGCAGAAATCCTCGGGCACGACGAGGTCTTCACGTATCTCAGCCACTTCGGGCCGAAGCTCACCGGGCCGCGGATCTTCAACCGCTTCTGGGACATGGCCGAGGAGATGGGCCGCGACCGCAACCCCTATCGGCTGGCGTTCATGCAGGTCGTCTGCGTGGGCGAGACCGACGCGGAGGCCGAGCACCTCTACGGCGAACACCTGCAGCGCCATTTTCGCAACTCCTTCGGCTCGGTCCCGATGAGCGGTTTCTCGCTCCCGGGCTACACCGACATCCGCGGTGTTGAGGCGATCCTGCGCGACCACGGCGACATGGGCATCGCGGGGCGCCTGCGCGAGATCACCTTCCGCGAACTGGCCGACACCCGCGCCGCGATCGTCGGCGGCCCGGAGACGGTGCGCGAGCAGATCATCGAGTTCGTCAAGGAATTTCGGATCGGCAACCTGCTGGTGATGCTGCACGGCGGGTCGATGCCGCACGAGCTCGCGCGCTACAACATCGGTCTGTTCGCCACCGAGGTGCTGCCGCACCTGCGCGGGATCTGGGACGACGAGGGGTGGGAGCACCGCTGGTGGCCCACCGGGATCGGCGCGCGGACGCCGGCCGGCAGCGCGGCCGCCGTCTAGGCGCCGCTCACACAGCGCAGCAGACTGGGAGGGATTGAGATGCACGCAGAGGTCGCCGAGGGTGCTCGCGAGGAAGTGGTCAGCGTCTGGAACGACGAGCTCGAGATCCACGTGCAGGTCGCGGGGAGCGGCCCGCCGCTCCTGTTCCTGCACTCCGCCGGTGGCCTGCGCTGGGGGGAGTTCCTCGATCGCCTCGGCGAGCACTACACGATCCATGCCCCACAGCTGCCGGGCACGCACCCCTCCGATCCTCACGCGATCCATAAGGTCGACACCTTCGCCGACCTGCTGCTGATGTACGAGGAGCTGGTGCGCGCGCTCGGCATCGCCGGCGCGCCGGTCGTGGCCGAGTCCTTCGGCGGCATGATCGCCGTCGACCTCGCCGCGCACTTCCCTGCGCTCTTCTCGAAGCTCGTGCTGCTCGCGCCCGCGGGGCTGTGGCTCGACGATCATCCGCCGACAGTCTTCGAGCTGACCGCGGCGGCGCCTGAGGAGGTGCCGGGCTACCTCTTCGCCAACCCCGACAGCGACATCGCCAAGGCGTTCTTCGCGCTGCCCGACGATCCCGAGCTGATCCCCGGAATCGTCGCCGCGCTGGTCTGGGCGCAGGGCTGCTCAGGCAAGTTCCTCTGGCCGATCCCCGACCAGGGCACGGCCAAGCGGCTGCACCGCGTCACCGCGCCGACGCTGATCATCTTCGGCAGCGAGGATCGGGTGATGCCGGCCATCTACGGCGAGGAGTACGCACGCCGTATCGCCGGCAGCCGGCTCGAGGTGATCGAGGGTTGCGGGCACATCCCGCAGGTCGAGGAGCTCGACCGCACATTCGAGCTCGTGATGTCGTTCCTGGAGGCCTGAACCGCCGACGCCGCGCCGCGCGGCAGCTGGTGAATGCCGGGTAGCCGCTGTACGATTGCGCGGCGATGGGGAGCGCCGTGGATCGACCGCCGTCCCACGGCGCCGCGACTCTTCGCGACGTGGCCAGGCGCGTCGGCATCCATCCTGCGACCGTGTCGCGCGCCCTCAACGAGAAGACCCGCCACCTCGTCAGCGCCGCCACGGCCTCTCGCGTCAGCGAGGTCGCGCTCGAGATGGGGTACACACCGAATGCGATCGCGCGCAGCCTCAAGACGAGCCGCTCGCTGACGATCGGCGTGGTTCTTCCCGACCTCACCAACCCGCTGTTCCCACCGATCGTGCGAGGTATCGAGGAGGCGCTGTCGCCAGCCGGCTTCACGGCGCTGCTGGCCAACACCGATAACGATCCGGCGCGAGCGCGGGCGGTTGTCCAGGCCATGCGCCTGCGTCAGGTTGACGGCTGGATCTCCGCGGTCGCGACGCTCGCCGACCAGCTGTTTCCCGAGGCCGACACGCCGCTTGTCCTGCTCAACCGCCAGGACGAAACCGGCACGCCGGCCGTCGTCGGCGACGACCGCGACGGCATCGCGCAGTCGATCGAGCACCTCGTCGAGCTCGGCCACACCCGGATCGCCTACATCGCTGGGCCGCAGACGATCTCAACCGGTGTCGGCCGCTACGCCGCGTATGTGGACGCGATGGCGGGCCAGGGGCTCGAGGTCGACCCCGCGATCGTGCGCTTCGCCGAGTCATTTAGCGAGCGCGCCGGCGCGCTCGCGCTGGGCGAGCTGTTCGAAGCAGGTGCGCCGTTCACGGCGGTCCTCGCCGCCAACGACCTCGTCGCGCTCGGCTGCTATGAGCTCCTCGCGCAACGCGGGCTGCGCGCCCCCGACGACGTCTCGGTGGTCGGCTTCAACGACATGCACTTCGCCGACCGCTTCGACCCGCCGCTGACGACCGTGCGGATCCCCCACCACGAGATGGGCCGGCGCGCGGGAGAGCTGCTGCTGGCGCGGATCGGCGGCTCCGCCGAGAGCGGCGGCGTGGTCGTGCTGCCCGCGAAGCTGATCGTGCGCAGCTCGACGCGCCCGCCGGCGCGCCGGCGGCTGCTCTCGCGCCGCTAGCGCGCGCGCCGAGGCCGCCGTCGACGATCAGGCCCGGGCCGCTAACGCAGGGTGCGAGGTTCGCGCTCGAAGGCCGCGCGCGGCGCACTCGAGCGCGCCGACGCGGGCCCCATCGTAAGCTCGTGCTCTTCGCCCTGGCCGCTAACGCCGAGCAGACCACGAGGAGGGACGAGTTGACCGAGCGCACGAGCCCGCCGTTTCGCGCCGACCACGTCGGCAGCCTGCTGCGCCCGCCGGAGGTGAAGGCGGCGCGCGAGCGCTTCCAAGCGGGCGCCATCTCGGCCGATGAGCTGCGCGCCGTCGAGGATCGGGCGATCCGGGCGGCAGTGTCGATGCAGGAGCAGGTCGGCTTGAAGCTCGCCACCGACGGGGAGATCCGCCGCCAGTCCTGGCACATGGACTTCATCTACCAGCTCGGCGGGATCGCCCGAGCGCCCAGCGAGGTGCAGGCCGTCGAGTTCCACACCCTCGACGGCGAGACGATCGTCTCGGCGCAGGGCTCGCTGCGCGTCGACGGCAAGGTCTCGCTCGAGCACACGATCTTCGGCGATGACTTCAGCACGCTCAAGTCGATGACGACGACCGCCATCCCCAAGCAGACGATCCCGTCGGTCAACATGATCTACGCACGCGGCGGGCGCGCCGCGATCGACGAGTCGGTCTACCCGGACCTCGAGCAGTTCTGGGGCGACTTGGTGGCCGCCTACGGCGAGGAGCTGCGTCGCCTCGGCGAGCTCGGCTGCACCTACCTGCAGCTCGACGACACCAGCCTCGCGTCCGTCAACGACCCAGCGCAGCGCGAGCGGATCGCGCGGCGCGGCGACGACGCCGACCACCTGCACCTGACGTTCATCCGCCGGCTCAACGACGTGATCTCGCACAAGCCCGCCGGCATGTCGATCACCACGCACATGTGCCGCGGGAACTACCGCTCCTCCTACTCCGCGGAGGGAAGCTACGACTTCGTCGCCGAGGCGCTCTTCAGCGAACTCGACGTCGATGGCTTCTTCGTCGAGTACGACGACCAACGCTCCGGCGGCTTTGAGCCGCTGCGCTTCGTGCCGAAGGGCAAGATGGTGGTGCTCGGCCTCGTCACGACCAAGCGCGGCGAGCTCGAGTCCAAGGACGAGCTCAAGCGGCGGATCGAGCAGGCCAGCGCGTTCGTGCCGGTCGAGCAGCTCTGCCTGTCGCCGCAGTGCGGCTTCGCCTCGACGCTCGAGGGCAACGACCTCAGCTACGAGCAGCAGGTCGAGAAGCTGCGGCTGGTCGTCGAGACTGCCCAGGAGGTCTGGTGCTGAACGCCACCGCCGACCTCCCGCTCGCGACCACGATCACGGGCTCGATCCCGCGCCCGGTCTGGTTTGACCTCAACCTCGGCGCGCGCACGTTTCGCGAGGCGATGGGCGACGCTCGCTACCGCGAGCAGTACCAGGACGCCGTCAGCTCGCACATCCGCGACCAGGAGCGGGCCGGAATCGATGTCGTCACCGACGGCGACTGCCACTTCGACATCGACGTCGGCGGGCAGAGCTGGTTCCTGTACCCGGCGCGGCGCCTGGACGGTCTCAGCGGCAGCGACTACCCGGCCCAGGTCGGCTACGGCAGCGGCAAGGGCTCGATCATCTTCGAGGCGATGGAGTCGCGCGTGCTGCCGCGCGTCACCGGGCGGATCGGCCGCGGCCAGCTGCAGTACGCCGAGATCTGGAAGGTCGCCCAGGAGTTGACCGAGCGGCCCGTGAAGTTCGGCACGATCACGCCGGAGGTGCTCGG